>NZ_JAUBRH010000002.1:87955-142869 GCF_036701775.1 Microcoleus sp. N9_A2
TTAGATTTTAGATTTTAGATTTTAGATTTTAGATTTTAGATTTTAGATTTTAGATTTTAGATTTTAGATTTTAGATTGGGAATGACTGATTTAATAATGGTACGGATTGTGATAAGCTGTTACGCATCTAAATTGAATACAGAGACGGGCAGGATGCCCGTTCCACAAGAATTGTAGAAAAATTGACTGTAAAATTAGATGCACACCCGCTTATTGACAGTATGGCGCGGATTCTGTCCATTACAAAAGCTACGGATTGTAATATCGAAAAACCCGGTTGTGTTTGACAAACCGGGTTTTTCTGGCATTTATCGCGTTTAAAACTTACTTTGTTTTAGCGTTAAATTCCTGCAATGTTTGATAACCGCCAGCCGGATTGTATAGGTGACAGTTGTCGGCAATCCGCTTCATTAAAGACCAAGAAAATTCTGTTTCGTAGAGATGATCTTGCCAATTTTCCTTTAAGCTGCTGTGGGCGAGGCGCAAATTGTACCAGGGTATAGCAGTTGAAAGGTGGTGAGGAACGTGCACGTTAATGTCGTGGCACAGAAACTCTACCCAGCGGGGATAGTCGCAGTGAACTGTTCCCGATAGTTGCGCTTGGGCTTCGTTCCATTCTTCGGGTTTTTTAAATGAAATGTCTGGTGCTGTGTGGTGAACAATGGTAAAAGTGCTCATCCAGAAATGGTAAACCATCCAGGGCATCAACCAAAATTTGATGAATCCCCAAATGCCTGTGGTGGCAATTAAAGTCGGAAATACGATCGCAGCACCGATTAAAACTACTAACACAGAAAACCGCACTTGTTCTTGCTGCTGTTTGCCTTTGAAGCGCCACCACTTAAAGTGTACTTTTGCCCAGTGGGCGATCGAGCCAACCCACCACATCGGGCCGAAGATTAAACTATAAGCTATTTGTAAGGCTTTGGGCGCGGCAGCGTAGTCGGCTGCTGTCATCGGCTGCCAAGCATTATCTTCGCCAATTTTGTTGGTGTGCTTGTGGTGATAATTGTGTCCATGCCGCCATGCGTGAAACGGGAAAATTAACGGCAGAAATGCGAGATGTCCGACTAAATCGTTTACCCAGCGGCGGTTAGCAAATGACCGATGGCCGCAGTCGTGGCCGATCACAAAAAAACCGGTTAATCCGGTGCCTGTGAAAATCCACATCAGGGGCAGTAGAAACCAAGGAGAGACTGCTATTCCCCAGTAACCGACAGCAACTAAAAGAACGTTGACGATTACTTTTGTCCAAGCTTTGCGGGGGTTTTTGACAAATACTTCCCGCGGCAGGGTTTTGAGAATATCTTTCAGGCGCAGGTTGGAAGTGTCACTTGCGGATGTCAAATTTAGTGGTTTTTCGATCGATGCTGTCATAAATAGATTTCGATTCTCCGTATGCCATGAGCATGGCTTAACAAATTAGCGCCATAAAAAAGCGCAGTAAAATGTCAGCTCGTTGCCAGCTTGTGGCAGACGAGTTGAGCAGTAGGCAAGCGCGTTTTAGCAAATGCTAGCGATCGCTATCCGCAGTTAGGAATTTCTAGCACTTTTGGCAAAAAATACTGCGGGTAGCAAAACATTCGTTTTTATAACACAGGGGCAGCACAGTTAGCATTAGCGACTGTTGTCTGCTAATTGCTGTTGCTGCCAGAAATGGGGTCTAGAGCCGGCAAGCCAGCGATCGACCGTTGCTGTTTGAGGCTTTGCACTTCCAGCAGCAAGGATTCGATTTCCGCTTGCAAGTGCAGGAACTTAACTTGCTGGTCGGCTTGGTAGGGGCACTTTACCAAATCTACTTTGCGGGCAAAACTGGTCGATAGGGTAGAAGAACTAGCCATTTCGGGATTGCTCGCGGTGACTTGAGGCCGGGAAAGAGTGGATGAATTATTTGACATTAGTAATTGAGTAGACATATCTACACATTCACACCATTAAGTTACTTTAACCTGAACCGATCGTATTAAACATCAAATTAACCGATCGAGCTAAAATTAGTGTAAATTCCTTGGCCATTGCCTAAAACCATTGACATCGTGACCCTGATTCTACCTGCTACTGACTCTGTTGCTGACTCTGTTGCTAACTCCGCTGCCCCCGCAGCCTTGCCGAAACGCTACGGCTGGCCCGGCTTGATCGAAGCTTATCGCCCCTACCTGCCGGTGACGGAAACCACGCCGGTAGTCACTCTCCAAGAAGGCAATACTCCTCTGATTCCAGCACCTGCGATCGCCTCTCTCATCGGTAGAGACGTGCGCGTCTTGGTGAAATACGACGGCCTCAACCCCACTGGTAGTTTCAAAGACCGGGGGATGACAATGGCGATTTCCAAGGCGAAGGAAGCTGGTGCGGAGGCAGTAATTTGCGCCAGTACCGGCAATACTTCGGCCTCGGCCGCCGCCTACGCCCGACGCGGGGGAATGCGAGCTTTCGTGTTGATTCCCGAAGGTTACGTGGCTTTGGGCAAGCTGGCGCAAGCTTTGCTTTACGGTGCGGAAGTAATTTCGATTGGCGGAAATTTCGATCGAGCTTTAGAAATTGTCCGCGAAATGGCTGTCAATTATCCGGTGACATTAGTCAACTCCGTGAATCCTTACCGCTTGGAAGGTCAAAAAACCGGAGCTTTTGAAGTCGTTGACGCTTTAGGCGACGCCCCCGACTGGCTGTGCATTCCCGTCGGAAATGCGGGAAACATCACAGCATACTGGATGGGTTTTTGTCAATACCACCAAGCCAAAAAATGTTCGCGACTACCACGGATGATGGGATTTCAAGCCGCCGGGGCTGCACCTTTAGTAACAGGCCAACCAGTGGCGAACCCAGAAACCTTGGCGACGGCGATTCGGATCGGCAACCCGGCTAGCTGGAAACAGGCGATCTCCGCTTCCGAAGCCAGCCGCGGCAGTTTTGCCGCTGTCACCGACGCCGAAATTCTCGACGCTTACCGTTTGTTAGCATCCGAGGAAGGAATTTTCTGCGAACCGGCGAGTGCAGCTTCTGTGGCCGGCTTGCTGAAGGTGAAAGACCAAGTTCCGACTGGGGCGACGGTGGTTTGTGTGTTGACTGGTAACGGTTTGAAAGACCCGGATACGGCAATTAATCACAGCAACAATCAATTTAAAAGCGGCATTGCTCCGAGTTTGGATGCAGTAGCTGGGGCGATGGGATTTTAGAAGAAGGAAGAGGGAACAGGGAAGAAGGAAGAAGGAAGATCTAAACAGGCAAGATGCCTGTTCCACTCTTAGTGAAAATCTCTTGTGGGGTGGGCCGAAGAACCCGCCCGTAAGCCCATAGAAACAGGCAAGATCCCTGTTACACTCTCAGTTAAAATCCATTGTGGGGTGGGCCGAAGAACCCGCCCCCAAGCGTATCAATAAACCCCTGTGATATCGATTTTTTCTCGATCGACTCAGCGAGACAATTTTGTCCTTATATTATGACTAGCCCTACTGCAACCCTGTTAATTGCCTGTCCCGATCGCAAAGGACTCGTCGCCTTACTTGCCAATTTTATCGCCTCCCACAACGGCAATATCATCCACGCGGATCACCATACAGATTTTACCGCTGGATTATTTCTAAGCAGGCTAGAATGGCAATTAGATGATTTTGATTTAACCACCGAACAAATAACACCTACTTTTAGTGAAATTGCCAAGGACTTACAAGCCAATTGGCAATTGCATTTCTCCCAAAAAATTCGACGCATCGCGATCTGGGTAAGCCGTCAAGATCATTGTTTATTAGACTTGATTTGGCGACAACAATCTCAAGAAATCAGAGGTGAAATTCCGCTGATCATCAGCAACCATCAAAATTTAAAGCCTCTTGCCGCACAATACGGTATCGACTTTGAGTATATTCCCATTACTAAAGACAATAAAGCTATTCAAGAAGCACAACAGTTAGAAATTATTAAAAAATATAAGATTGATTTAGTAGTTTTGGCTAAATATATGCAAATCTTGAGTCAAGACTTTATCATAAATTTTCCCAATGTAATTAATATTCACCATTCATTTTTACCCGCGTTTGTGGGTGCAAATCCCTACGAAAGAGCTTATGAAAGAGGGGTCAAAATTATCGGTGCAACAGCTCACTATGTTACACCAGATTTAGATGCTGGTCCGATTATCGAACAAGATGTTGTGCGCGTCAGTCACCGCGATGAAGTGTCTGATTTGGTTCGCAAAGGTAAAGATTTAGAAAGAGTTGTGTTAGCAAGAGCCGTGCGATATCATTTACAAAATCGTGTTTTAGTTTATGGCAATCGGACTGTGGTTTTTGCTTAAAAGTTAGGCATCATATCAATCCTGGTTTGTTAGCGATTTTATCAATCGGCGAGTGAAATCGCTACGACACACACACGAAGTCCACTGAAGCGCGGACTGAATAAAAGACGGATGATAAAAGCGGATTTGGTATGATTAATCATTACTCACTAAAAGGCGGTAGCTGAAGTAACTGATTTTTAGAAGGCGAAAGTTCTGCCCGATTGTGGCGGATTTCGATCGCACTTTCGCCCGGATTTCCCGTGGTAACAGGTACGATTTCTAAAGAATATGCTGTCTCTGTTTTTCTAGGGGCAGGATTTTGGGCTTTCGTGAGCAAGTCAACGGCATCTCCGAGGGCGCTAGTTAAATTTTTGCTAGTCTCGGCGTGGCGGGCTTCTTCTTGTTTGAGGGCTTGAGTGAGTTGTTTAACTTGTTCGATCGCCCGATCGCGCTCTTGGAGAACTTCTGCTAACTTAGCTTTAAGTTCGCCTACTGTTTCCAGTTGTGCGACTTCCTGCAGGCGAGCAACTCCAGCATCATCGCCTTCGGGCATAATGGGGGAAAAATTTTGTAATTGCTCTATTTGTGCTTCCAGAGAAGCGATGCTTTGCTGAGTTAATTTAGCATCATTCCGCCGCTGCTCGGCTTCGGTATTGTAGAGTTGGCGCCACTGAGTCGCACTTTCACCGGCCTCATCTCGATCGCGCGAAACTTCTGTTAACTGCTGTTGCAGCCGCTTGATTTCATCTAACCACTGTCTGACATCCTGATCCATAATATTGATTTTAGATTTTAGATTTTAGATTGGGGAATTGGGGAATTGGGAATTGGCAATTGGGAATTGGCAATTGCGAGTTGATAATGGCTTAATTAATTAACGACTTGTGTACCTCATCTTTCGCCTCGTTGCCTGTGCGCTATGAACATTTTTTACTGGTTGCGCTACCTGATTTTAGCTTTGTTTAAGGCGCTTTTAAGGCTGCTTCGAACTCTCAAACGGAAATTTGGTGGTTTTTGGCTGTTTTGTCGGTGTTTGACTTGGCGCACGCTCAAGGAAGTCGGCGCGAAGGCAGGAGAGCAGCGCTTGCCGGGGCTGTCTGCAGAAATGGCCTACAATTCTATGCTGGCGCTGTTTCCGGGGCTGTTGGCTATCTTATCTGCGATCGCCCTGTTTGAACCTTTGCAGTCAACACTGTATCAAATCGCCCGTCTTTTGGGCGAAGTTATACCCGATGACGTGCGGAATTTAATTGGTGGCTTAATCAAAGAAATTCTGTTAACTCGGAGTAAAGGGCTATTTTCGGTGAGCTTTCTTGGGGCGATTTGGGCATTTTCTGGAGTAATGAGCGCGGCGATGGCTGCACTCGATCGCATCCATGACATCCCGAGCGATCGAACTAGACCATTTTGGAAAGCCAAACTTATTTCTCTGGCGCTGAGTATCGGTACAATTGTGCTGTTAATTCTAGCATCGGGAGTAGTATTGGTCAGCGACTTAATTGTACAAGCTATTGCCCGCCAGAGTTGCCTGCTGGAGTCCGTCGCCAATTGCGATTTAAAAGATGTCCAAAATTGCTTGCTCCTCGCCGGCAATTGCCCTTTAGAGTCGCAACTATTAGCTGTTTGGCGGCTGTGGCGGTGGCCGATTTCTTTGGGCATTGTATCAGTTGCCTTTGCCTTTGTTTACCGCTACGGGCCGAGCCGCCACCAACCAGATATTCCTATTTTGTCGGGAGCTGTTTTTGCCGCTATTTTGTGGGCACTGTTTTCAGCTTTATTTCGGTTTTATGTTTTGCATGTGGGCAATTTTAGTTGGGCTTACGGCACAATCGGAAGTTTTATTGTGTTGCTGCTGTGGCTGGATATTTCTTCTTTGGTGATGCTGATCGGCGCTCAGTTAAATGTGACGGTGGGAAAGGCTATTAAACAATCAAAATTAAAATAATTTGTTAATTTTGAATTGTTAATTGTTATGTGTTATTTGCCGGATGCTGGCTTACCGACGGAGTAAAGTGCTGAGGATGCCCGCAACAAAAGACAGCAAAATCAGTATCCAAATGAGACCACCGGGAATGAATGTCAAGAGGCCAACACCTCTGAGAATCCAAACTAGGAGGGTGAGGCCCAGGATAGTCAAAAAGATGCGGGTAGATAGTCGCATTTGAAATCTAGGAGAATTAGTCATGTTGAATGTTAAAGTTTTGTCTGGATCAATGATAGCTGCTTTGCTGGCGATCGGCAGTTACCTCACTTTAATTTCGGTTCCGGGTTCCGCTGTTGCGCCTGGGGCTACAAAGGCGCTGCCACAAGCGGCAAATGCTGCTAAAAAAACATCTGCTGCAAGTTTAACAATTTCCGATCGCACAATTGGAGCGGCGAAGGTGGGGATGACTTTCGGACAATTGAAAAAGGCTCTGGGTTCCACGGCCCAGTTTAAGGTACAGTCTCCTTTTATGGTAGACTTTGATGCTGTGGCTGTCAGCCAGTCTGGAAAAGTGCAATATCGGATTATCTACGCTGCCGGTACAAAGCTAAAAGATTCGGATGTCATTGAACTTTTAATGACTGATAATTCTAATTATAAAACAGTTCAGGGCGTTGGGCCGGGAATGACTCTGAAACAAGCTGAGGCAATTTACGGTAAGGCTACTTTATCTTATAACGTGGATAATGAAATGAGAGAAGGGGTTGTATTTGCCAAGCAACCCACTAGAAACATTATGTTTGTTCCCAAGGCTGAAGGAAAACAATTTGGGGGAGTTTATGGCGCTGGTCAAGGGGGATTTTATCAGACTAATAAGTATCACCCGAATGCTGTAATTAAGTCTGTAATGGTGCGTAAGTAAGTTATCAGTTCTGGCCGCCAAAACCCGGTTTTTTAACGTAATTGCGTCATTTTAGGTTGATGGCGCGAGAAACCTGGTTTTTTGCTGTTTCTGCAGGCTGTAGGAAGTATTCTTGCAAAAACCCGGTTTCTGGACACCTGCGAGTCTAGAACTATAAAAATTAAGGAGTACCTGCGGGTAACTCCAAATACTCTTCATTGTCAAGATAATCTCTGATATTTTCCAGTATTTGCGTCAAATACTCTACGACTTCTTCCTTCATTTCTAATAGTTCCTCAATAGCCTGATCTTGCCCCACTTCCTCAAAAGACTTAATCCCATGCGCCAAATCATTCCTGTTGCTTTTAACAACTACAAGATTTTGCCCGTTCTTGGTCTTAGTAAAGTCTGTTTGATATGAAAAACCATATTTTTCTGCTATTTCTTTAATCAACCTAGCATCCACATTTCCTGAAAACAGTTCCTCGCGCTCAAATGTAGCTGTGATGATATCTGTAGAGATTTGGTTGATTGTTAAATGAATTTTTTGAGGAGAACGGTCTTTCAGATTTTGGAGGACAATTACTTTGATTTTGGGTTTGAGTCGGTCAAAGGAGATTCCTTTATTTTTGAGATCCTGGAATATGGCTTCAATCGCATTTCGCATAGTGGATTCAACTAAGTTATACAGTAACAAAAAACCATTAGCTCTCAGGGTTTTTGCTAACTCAGGATCGAGACTTTGTATTTTGTATGTGCCAGCAGGATCGAATACAGCTAACTTTGTTGTCTGTTTTTCCAAGCTCTCCAGAAAAATGAAGTAATCATCCACATCTTTAGCGCGTGTATTAAAGTCGAATAGTACAGTTTCCATGATTATCCTAGCAGTCGATCGCAGACATATTCAATACACACAACAAATTTTTTATTTCCCAAACTAATACCCAGAGATTTTTGGCTCTCTTTCAAATGTATTTACTTTGCTATTAAAATGATTGTAGCCGCTCAAATAAATCTCTTCGGAATTCCTCATTTGCAGTTTTGCTTAGTTGGATTACCCGAAGTGTAGTTCGATTGAAATGCCTCTGACGAGGCATGAGTAAATCACTAAACTTAAATCCATTCAAATGCTCTAATTTTTTCAGTCCACTTAAGGTTAATTCGTTGTTGACAAATCTGGTTAGAGTACGAATGCGTTCTGCACCGTCTACGATCTCTAAACGTGATTCATCATTTTCATCATCACCGATATCAGCAACGAATAGATAAGGTATTGGTAGCCCCAAAATTACAGATTCGATAAACTTTGATTGCCTTGCTTCATCCCAAGTCATTTCACGTTGGTAGTCAGGAATAAACAACTTATTAGTATCATCGTCAATTCCTTCCATATATTTTTGAACGAGTATTTCGACTGGATACTGTTTGGTGTCGTAATTAATTTGCTGCCGATTATCGCGAATTTCCATTTCTGCAGCATTTCTGTCTTGAAGCGTAATTTCTTCTAGTTTCGATCGCATATTTTTAAGTAACGAGAAAGTGTTGTGGATACGATCATTTTACCACAGCCCAAGGTTGAGAAAGTCCTGTTCCGAGAATTTTAGTCTTGAGGCCACCCCAGTATAAATTCTGATTTGGCTGAGAGGGTACGGCCGATCGCACTTATCAAAAAAAGTGCGATCGCCAATGTTTATTTAACTGAAACCGCCGCGCAAATTACCCTTTATAACGCGCTGGTGACAGGATTGGAAGGACGGCCCAACGCCGATAAACGGTGACTTTCCCCACTGCGATCGAACACAACCTCAAACTTAACGTGAGGTATAGTTTGTCGCAGAAACTGAAAATGCCCGTCTGCATCTGAACGGCTGCGGAAGCGGGCAACAATAATCCATTGCTGAGTGGGTAACAGACGGGCGATCGCCCAACAACACAAGCGTTGTTTATATGTCATCATAGAATTCGTCTCCATTGAATGTTGGAGCCAGAGCCAGCCCGGAACCTTCCACAGTAAGGGGCTGGCTTTTGACTGTTTACAGGTGGCAGCATAACACATTATGACGTACAATAATATAAAACGACATAAAATGAAATAATTTTATCGGTTTTAACTCAAAACGGCGTAAGATGGATTTTGTTGAAATGTTTTGCAGTACAACGAATGGCTTCACGGGGACGAGTTACCGCATACTTGCCAGAGGAGATTCAAAAAGCTCTGGAAGAATGGGCAGAAGAAGACAGCAGATCCGTTAGCAGTTTGGCAACGTACCTGCTGACTAAATCTGTTAGAGAACGCCAAGAGCAGAAAAAAGATAAATCAGAAAGCGATCGCCCTTAAGAACGATCGCCCGCAATCCCATCCGCGTCCATCCGCCTACATCTGCGGTCAAAAAAAGAACCACCGCCTCAAAAAAAATAAGGTGGGCCGCAGCCCACCCTACTCAAATTATTTCGCAGTCACCAACTGAGCCGGCAGCCGCTTAAACGCCAACCTTTCATTCTCGATATCCACAAAAATGGTATCGCCGTCAGCAAAATCTCCCCGCAAAATACCCTTCGCCATTTGCGTTTCCAACTCGCGTTGAATTCCCCGCTTCAGAGGCCGCGCACCGTAAACCGGATCGTAACCAATTTCTGCTAAGAAGTCGATCGCCAATTCCGACAATTTCAGAGACATTTTGCGATCGGCCAACCGTTTTTCCAACCGCTTCACTTGCAACAGCACAATCTGCCGCAATTCCGGCTTACTCAAACCGTGGAAAATAATCGTTTCATCAATCCGGTTCAAGAATTCTGGGCGGAAAGTTCCCCGCATCGCCTCCATCACCAGACTCCGCATTTTTTCGTTATCTCCCGCCACATCCAAGATGTATTGAGAGCCGACATTCGATGTCATAATAATCACAGAATTCTTAAAGTCTACTGTGTGACCTTGAGCATCGGTAACGCGGCCGTCATCCAGAATTTGCAGCATGATATTGAATACATCCGGGTGCGCTTTCTCGATTTCATCGAATAGAATTACCGAATAGGGACGGCGGCGGACAGCCTCAGTTAATTGTCCGCCTTCATCGTAGCCAACGTATCCCGGAGGCGCACCGATTAAGCGCGAAACTGCGTGTTTCTCCATGTATTCCGACATATCAATTCGCACGATCGCCTCTTCGGTGTCAAAGAGATAAGATGCTAATGCTTTCGCCAACTCGGTTTTACCTACACCAGTGGGGCCGAGGAAGATAAAACTCGCAACGGGACGATTTGGATCGGCTAAACCCGCGCGCGATCGTTGAATTGCATCTGCAACCGCCGTCACCGCTTCATTCTGTCCGATTACCCGTTTGTGCAGTTCATCTTCCAAGTACAAAAGTTTCTGCATTTCCGATTCAACTAACTTGCTGATCGGGATTCCCGTCCACTTAGAAATAATCTCGGCAATGTCAGATTCCGTGACTTCTTCCCTGAGTAAAGTTTTACCAGTAGTTTGAGTTGCTGTCAGTTGAGCTTCGGCTTCTTGCAATTGTTTTTGCAACTCGGTCAACTTGCTATATTTCAACTCAGCAGCGCGGTTCAGGTCATATTTTAATTCAGCTTGTTGAATTTCAATATTCACTTTGTCCATCTGTTCTTTGATTGTTTGAATGCTACCGATGACACCTTTTTCTGATTGCCATTGGGCGTTCAAACCGCTTTGCTGTTCCTTGAGATTGCCTAAGTCTTTTTCCAGTCTTTCCAAGCGTTCGATCGAAGCTGTGTTGCTTTCTTTTTGCAGCGACAGTCTTTCCATTTCTAGCTGCAAAATCCGGCGGTCGATTTCGTCTAATTCTTCCGGCTTGGAAGTAATCTCCATTTTAAGTTTAGCGGCTGCTTCATCCACTAAGTCAATAGCTTTGTCGGGCAGGAAGCGATCGCTAATATATCGAGTAGACAAAGTAGCCGCAGCCACTAGCGCGCTGTCAGAAATTTTTACACCGTGGTGAACTTCATACCGTTCCTTCAAACCCCGCAGAATAGAGATAGTATCTTCTACTGTCGGCTGGTCAACATACACTTGTTGAAAACGGCGTTCTAAGGCAGCATCTTTTTCGAGATATTTGCGGTATTCGTCGAGAGTTGTAGCACCGATACAGCGCAATTCTCCCCTCGCTAACATGGGTTTTAGCAAGTTGCCGGCATCCATCGAGCCTTGAGTCGCGCCGGCCCCGACAACGGTGTGAATTTCATCGATAAATAAGATGACTTTGCCGTTGCTGTCCATCACTTCTTTGAGCACCGCTTTCAAACGTTCTTCAAATTCTCCCCGGAATTTTGCACCGGCAATTAACGCGCCCATATCTAAGCTAATTAATTGTCTGTCTTTGAGAGATTGCGGCACATCTCCGGTGATAATTCGCTGGGCGAGTCCTTCGGCGATCGCAGTTTTTCCTACTCCCGGTTCCCCAATCAATACCGGATTATTTTTGGTGCGGCGGCTCAATATTTGAATCGTGCGGCGGATTTCGTCATCCCGTCCGATAACTGGATCGAGTTTGCCTTGACGTGCGGCTTCTGTCAAATCTCGGCCGTATTTTTCCAGCGCTTCGTATTTGCCTTCTGGATTTTGGTCTGTCACTTTGTTGTTCCCCCGGACTTGGGTAATAATATTTTTGAGCTTGGCTTCATCTAGTTTAAATTCTTGCAGCAGATTTTTGCCGAAGCGATCGTCCTTAACGTACCCTAGTATCAAATGCTCGATCGAGATAAATTCATCGCCGTACTCTTTGCGATAAGCTTCAGCCCTGTCTAGCAGGGTATCTAGGGAACGACCGAGATAAACGTTGCCGCCAGCGCCAGTGATTTTCGGCTGGCGGCTGATAAACTCATCAGTGCGATCGCGCAATTTGGCGATAGTCACTCCAGCTTTATTAAATAAACTGCTAGCCAGTCCCGATTCTTGTTCCAGCAAAGCTTTCATCAAATGTTCGCTTTCTAGCTGTTGCTGTTGGGCTGCTTTGACAACTTCTGGGGTGCGCGCGAGGGCTTCCCAGGCTTTTTCGGTAAATTGGTTTGGATTATTCGGTTGCATAAATTTTGATTCCCTGAATTGAAAATGATGAGTGCTGTAGAGGCAATTGCTCGATCGCCCGTACAATTCTCATTGTAGGGAGTTGCGAAGGGCGATCGGATCGGTGTTCCCCTATCTTTAGATAGGTATTTCCGTCCTTTGTCGCAGTCTCTGGCAGCGAAAAGCAAACTGTCGCCCCTAAAAGTTGCACTCTTGGATAAAAGCAACTCTCACCTTAAAAATGCTTGCTAGTGCCACTTGAAAAAACGGCATATTCTTAAACAGTTTCCTGCGGAAAATGGAGAAACATCTATGTAAATAGGAGAGAGGACTTGAGAAGCGTCACAGTCCTATAGCTAAACCCAAAGCGTTATTGTTTTACTCATCAATAACAGCCGCTATAACTCTCACACCTGGAAAATATAACTATGAAAATTTTACCTTTAATTTCGTTAGGTATTATAGCAAGTGCCGCGATCGCAGTAGCCCCTGAAGCTTGGGCAAATACCTGGCGTGCCGCACACCGGATGTCGGGTTTTTCCGCCGACAGCAATTACTACTTGTATTTAGAAAGTTCCAGAGATACAGGAGCGGGAATTCCCAAAGCAGAATTACAAATTGTTCGAGTTGCTGCAAATTCCTGCATCAAAAATGGGTGTATCGAAACTAAATATGGCGAGCCAGACTCGAATAAAAGCACTAAAATGGCAGAAGATGACTTGCTTAAAAAAAGTTGGAATAACAGGCAAACTTTGAAGTTAACTCCTCCCAAAGCTGGAACTAAACTGAACATTATTTCTCGTACTCCCGGAGCCAATAGAAGCGAGACCGTCGCCGTCAAAGTCAATACAGCAAAGCCTTTACAAATTCGTCTGGAACAGCGGCAAAAAAATGCTTCGGCTGGCAAAGAAAGCGCGGCAATGCGTCTTGTAATTAATCATAACGGTCGGCAGCGTGTCCTCGGAACGCTGAACAATTTTCAAGATTGGGTGTTCTCTTATTCAATCCGAGAAGTTCGTTTGTCTCCGAACAGGCGCAATGTCGTTGTGCTGGTGGACAAGACAGAACGCACTTTTGAAGGAGTCTTGAAAACTACTTTTGTACAAGGCTTTGTTCTTTAAGATTGCTATATTCCCAGGTCAAAACCTGGGAATTATCAAAACTTACGCATAACCCCTATATGTAAGTTGCACACGGCGCACCTACAGATAGAGTCTGTGCGTTAGTCCGGATCGGGTTGTTAATTAGACTTCTTGCAAAAATCCTTTTCATCAATTGATGGGATGGGCCCCAGAGTCCGTTCTAATTATTTTTGCAAGAGGTCTATTATTCTTTATTTTGATAATTAATATATCAATAGATTTTAAAATTTATCTATTCCTTCCTCCCTCTTTCTTTTTCCTTGAATATCTGCCAACTGCCAACTGCCAACTGTCAACTGCCAACTGTCAACTGTCAACTGTTTTCAAGCCTGCATCACCACCCGTTCCGGGAGACTGACAATAAAAGTTGAACCTTTACCGTCTTCGCTTTCGACGCTAATTTCGCCGCCGAGAATTTGACACAAACGCTGGCTAATTGTCAATCCCAAACCAGTGCCTCCGTACTTGCGGGTAGTCGAAGCATCAGCTTGGGTAAAAGGTTTGAATATCTGCTCTAATTGCTCGTCCGTCATGCCGATGCCGGTGTCGCTGACTCGAAACATTAAAACTTGAGAAGTGTAGTTTGAACCCGATTGAAAATCATTATTTTTATTTTGTTTCGCCGATCTTGATTTTTCAATTTTGATTCTTTCGACGGCGATAGTAATGACGCCTTTTTCGGTAAATTTGGCAGCATTGCTGAGCAAATTGAGGAGAATTTGCCGCACTTTGGGTTGGTCGGCGTACATTGTGCCGAGTTCGCCTTTTGTTTTCAATGCTAAAGCATTGCCTTTTTTTTCTACTAGCGGTTGAGCCGTAGTCATCACTTCTTCAATCATCGTTGCCACGTCGAAGTTTTCCAAATAAAGCGTGACGTGACCGGCTTCTATTTTGGAAATGTCGAGGATGTCGCTAATCATATCCAGCAGGTGTTTGCCTGCGGTTTGAATTTTTTCTAAGTCCGGGAGAAAGTCTTCTGAACCGGAATCTTGAGCATCTTCTTGCAGCATTTCGCTGTAGTTAATGATGGCGTTGAGGGGGGTGCGTAGTTCGTGGCTCATGTTGGCGAGAAATGCACTTTTGGAGCGGTTGGCAGCTTCGGCTGCTACTTTTGCTTCGTGCAAGTCTTCTGTATATTCTGCTACCCGCTGAATCAGTTCGTTGAGAGCAATTGCCAGCATTCCCACTTCGTCAGAGGTAGTGACGGGTACTTGCAAATCAAAGTTTGATTCTTCTGTCACTCGCTGAGCGATGAGGGTGGTGGCTTCTAAGGAGCGAGCGATCGCCCGGCTGGTGTATGCTGCAAGTACGGCTGCCAGACCAGCGGATACTGCTAGAGAGCCAACCAGAATCAGAGTTCCAAGTTTTTCTGCTTGCTCGTAGGTTCTAAATGCCTCATCTGCTTTATCGCGAAAGTTGGTGGCCAGTTGGGCTGAATCCTCGGAAAACTGTTTGAGTTTCAAAGCAGTTTCGCCCGCCACAAAATTGTTCAAGTTCTGCCCCAAAGCCTGCTGCTGCTTCGGATTCAAAGCAGATAATTTCGCAGTAGCCAACAATTTTTGTACTTGTTGAAAGTATGATTCTACGGTTTTGCCGTTGACTTGAGCGAACTGTTGAAGCTGTTGGTAGTCTTTGGCAATCTCGGCATTCTTCGTCGGCGGTAGGGTTTGCAGTTGTTCGAGGATGCCGCTCATCTGAGCAACGCGAGTCAGGAATTCCGATCGTTCGCGATCGAAAATTTGCGGTTTGGTCGTCAGACTCGCGAGCTCTTGCTGCTGAATTCTGACTTCCTGCACCGTGTGATTGAGGTTTGTTAAGATTTCCGCTTTGTCTCGGTCGATCGCTAGTTTTTCTCTAACTTGCTGTTTGTGATAGGATTCTACTCCCCGTCCCGCCACAGCACCCAAAACGGCAATACTAATGACCAAGGCGTATCCGCAGCCGATTTTCTGCCTGATACCCAAGCGGCCCAACAGACTTTTCAACCCTATTTGAGGACGGTTCTGCAGTTGATTTTTCAAAGCTAAGGTTAAAGACATGGGCAATGTACTCGTCACCTTTGAGAGGCACCATCTATATTCTAATTGATGCCTGCCGGAGGGTAAATAAAGTTCTGGCTTCGGACTAGGTTTCGGTAGTTATTGGGTCTTTGCAGGGTTCCACAGCTCGATCGGCTTGACAGTTTGGACGAGTTATGCGTCACAAATTATAGCAGAAGCAAGAAGGAAGAACCAGTCAAAGGCATGGTTTCAGTAATAATTAAGAACGTACTCACCGTCGGGCGTGGTTGCGATCTAAGTCGCGAGTTATAAGTTGCAAGTTACGAGTTAGATTTCTGATTGAAAACTCTACTCTACTCGCAACCCACAACTCTATCGCTGTTCCCCTACTGGCAAAGTCGAAATTGTGCTATCTCAGCAGGAATTCTTGAAGCATTAGGTACGTTTGCAGAGGCAGGAACGAAGATTCCCAGGCCGTAACTGCAACCCTCCGCCGTCGTGCATTCCCCAGGCTTAGCACTGATTTGATATTCGCCTTGGGATGGGGGAGTAAAAGAGATTGACGCCAGTTCGCCTGTTTTTTGACTCACAGCGATTTCCTGACCGCTGGCATCCTTGAGAGATAAGTTTAAATCCTGACAATTTCCGTCGCAAGTGGCAACAAAAACATACTCCACATTAGGATGCAGCGTTGCTCTAAAAGGAGATGAAACTTGCTTGCGAACTTGGCCCAGCAACGGCACAAATACTAATTTTTGACCGTTGCCTTTCCGCTGGTCAACTTCTGTTTTTAAGCGACAAATAACCGTTTTTTCGTTTTCGGTCAGTTCTTGAGCAATCGCATTTCCTACAATTGCAGTACCGAGGATCAGCGCCAGGCCGGAAATAACCAGATGTTTGAAATTCATTGATGTCCCTTAAAGTTAATTTTGGGTGATTGCAATAGACCGCTTTTGTCAGCAGTCTATTAGTTTATCTGGAGCCTATCACATTTGTTGACTTTTCCGAAAAAACAGGTCGGAGAAAAGTGCGCTCGAACTCATGTCTGGTTTTAGATGAATCTGGCGTCAGCTATCGCCGAAACTCCACAGATTGCAGACCGTAGGAGCAGAACCTCGTCCTGATTGTATTGTACTAAATTAGGGCGGCATCCGCTGAGCAACCAGTTTCTGGGCGGACGCGGCGCAGCTAAACCTAAAATTTATAGTATAGACCGGGTTTAACAAGACCTGAGTGAGTCCAAGACTGTAAATCTCTGATACAGGTTCGCAGATTCCAGGTAAATAACATAATTCAGTCCCTGTCCATATACAAATAGGCTGAAACTTGTGGCTATACTAGACGAACAAAACTCCGAAGGCAAGAGTTAGTTCGTACTTCTACCCTCTTCCTTCTTCCGGCTTCCATCGGGCTTCTTCCTGCTTCCGATCATTTATCACTGTTCCGAAAATTCCAAGCAGGAACAAACTTAGAATCTCCCCAAACGCCGCGGCGATTTTTCTTAGCTTCGGCTTCCGCTTGTTCCAGAATACTTGCACTCGGACAGTTTTTCAAGTAAGGACGGTAAACCATTGCTAATCCTTCGCGGATCAAAACTTCTTGGGCAAATGTGCCGTTTGGCAAGCGAACTTCGCTAACTTTGCGACCGTAGCGGTCAGTATCGGTGACGGTCAAAACAACGCGGTCGCCCCCTTGATTGACAAGCTGCTGCATTCTTTGGTGCGCTAGATTTCCCCACTTAAACTGATTTTTTTTTGCTGCTGCTTTGCTATTTTTTTCAGCATTGGTGTGCGCGACTTCCGGTGCATCTATGCAGGCAAAACGCACTTTGATATCTTTGCCGGCGCTATCGCTGGCGACAAGGGTGTCGCCGTCGCTGACTCGCTTGACAGCATAGTTATTCGGTGCAAACTTTTGCGGACAACCAAATAGTAGCAATAGCAGAGCAACTGCACTTAAGGTTTTTATTTTGGGGAAAATGGCGATTTTAGTTTGGCTCATATTTCTGTGTTTTATTTAGTTTCCATCCAATTTTGCCCAGCGTGGATGTCAACTATCAGCGGTACGCTAAGTGGCAGAGCATTTTCCATCGCACTTCTAATTTTCGGCTGCAATTCTTCCCATTCATCGGGAGGTACTTCAAAGATTAATTCATCGTGAACTTGCAGCAGCAGCCGCGCCTGATAGTTTTGCAAAATTTTGTGTACCTCAATCATGGCAAGTTTAATGATATCAGCACTGGAACCTTGAATGGGAGCGTTGGCTGCCGCCCGCAAAGATTGGGCGTCATCTCTGCTGAGAGATTTAAGTTCGTTTGAGCGAATGTCTTCGGGATTGCTGCCTTGTAAGCGGCGGAGGCTGCCATTTTTGTCAAAGTTTAGATAGCGGCGGCGGCCTAGAATTGTGGTAACATAGCCGAGGGCGATCGCCTCTTTTTTTACTTTCTCCAAAAATTCAAAAACCTTACTGTAACGCTCGTTAAATCGCTTAATAAACTCTTTGCCGTCTGCGGGCGTTTTGCCCATCGAGCGCCCGAACTTAATCGCCCCCATACCATAAACTACCCCAAAATTAATCGTCTTGCCAAACCGTCTTTCATCGGGCGTTATTGTTTCGTTTTCAAACAACAGTTGAGCCGTCAAGGTATGCACATCTTGATTATTTTTGTAAGCTTCTACCAGGAGAGGTTCTTGACTCAAATGAGCCAAAATTCGCAGTTCGATTTGAGAATAGTCAGCCGACACCATCAGCCAACCTGCTTCCGGTAAAAAAGCCTTGCGAATTTGCCGCGAAAACTCGGTGCGGATGGGAATATTTTGTAAATTGGGATTGGAAGAAGAAAGCCTTCCCGTACCCGTTGCAGCTTGGTTGAAATCTGTATGCACTCGCCCGGTATCCGCACGCACTAACTGCGGCAAAGCATCGACATAAGTTGATTTCAACTTGGATAATGTTCGGTGTTCTAATAAATCGTCTACAATCGGGTGGTCTCCTTGCAATTTATCCAAGACAGCCGCGTCTGTAGAGTATCCTGTCTTAGTTTTGCGAGACTTTTTCTGAAACTGAGCCGGAATTTTTTCTAACAAGATTTCGCTGAGTTGTTTCGGGGAACCTAAATTAAACTTTCTCCCCGCGGCTTGATAAGTCTTTTCTTCTATTTCTGTTAAGCTCTTTTCTAGCTGTTGTGAAAGTTCTTGCAGGTAAGCTGAATTAATGCGAATTCCGCAGTATTCCATTTCGGCTAAAACTGGTTCTAACGGCTGTTCTACTTCCAGCAATAACCCCTCCAAAGTTTTTTCGGGAAAGCTAGATTCATCAGCTTCCTTCAATTTGGCTTTAAGTTCCCCAACTAAGTGAAATGTAGTGTAAACATCCATGCCGCAGTAGTCGGCTACTTCTCGAATGCTGATGTCAGCAATTGTTTTGTTTTTTGGTACTAATTGATTATAATTTTTGGGATTATTGCGTAAGTATTCCCTTAACGATTCGCTGACACTGTGATTGTCTTCTGACTCGACTAAGTATTTCCTTGACAATTCGCTGAGGCTGTGGGTAGTTTCTGGGTTGAGTACGTAACTGGCTAGCATGGTGTCGAAGACGACTCCGGCTAGTTTAATTCCTTGACAGCGCAGGATCGATCGATCAAATTTAGCATTTTGCAGCGCCTTCGGATAATTCTCACCTTCCAAAATCGGACGCAAAGCATTTAAAACTGTGGCTTTGTCCAAGTTTGTGCCCGTTTTGTGTCCCGTGGGAATGTAAGCTAAATCTTGTTCTCCGGTTCCCCAACAGCAGCCAATTCCGACTAATTCGGCGTCTCGCGGTTCTAAGGCGGTGGTTTCGGTATCCCACGCCACGGGTGAGGCTTTGTCCGTGTAGGTTTCCAGCAGTTGGACTAATTCGTTTAACTGTTCGGTTGTTTGAATTATTCGGGGTTTAATTGGCAGTTGGTTTTCCTGCTGGGCGGCTTTGGTGTCATCATGAGTCCAAAACCACAATTCATCTGCTTCTGAACTTTCAGAAGTTGCAGGTGACTTATCTATTGTGGGGTGGGCATCTTGCCCGCCCAAAGCAACAGGCAAGATGCCTGTTCCACTGTCGGCAACAGTCAAGATACCTGTTCCACTGTCGGCAACAGTCAAGATGCCTGTTCCACTGTCGATTGAATTGATTGTGGGGTGGGCATCTTGCCCGCCCTTTGCCAATGGTTCTTCTACGCCACCAAAACGCTTTTGAATTTGTTTAACTTTGTTTAAAAATGTCTTAAATTCCAACTTTTCCAGCATGGGAATCAAGGCTGATTCGTCAAAACCTATCAACTGGCAATCTTCTAAGTTGATTTCTAATGGCACGTCTTGGACAATTGTCGCCATGCGTTGAGAATGATAAGCAGCTTCTTTGCCTTCTTCTAGCTTTTTCTTAGTTGCTCCTTTAATCTCGTCTATGGCTGCATAAATTCCATCAAGGGAATTGTAAGCTTCCAGCAATTGCAGGGCGGTTTTGTCGCCGATGCCTTTGACTCCGGGGATGTTGTCGGATTTGTCGCCGCAGAGGGATTTGTAATCTATTACTTGTTCGGGCAAAATACCGAGTTTGGCTTTGACTTCTTCCGGGCCGTATTCTTGGGATTTGCCTTTGCCCGATCGCCTGAGTTCATCGGTACTCAAATATAATACGCTGATTTGTTTTTCGGTTTCTACTAATTGAAACAAATCTCGATCGCCCGTGAGGATTTTAACCTGATAACCCGCCGCGCTGGCTTTGTTTGCCAAAGTTCCCAAAACATCGTCCGCCTCGTAGCCGGGAGCAGTTATTGCTGGTAAATTCAAATAGGTGAGGAGTTCTTGCAGGTTTTTGATATCGGGAATAAAATCTTCGGGAGTTTCCGCACGACCGGCTTTGTAAGTTTCGTCTGCTTCGTGGCGAAATGTGGGTGTGGCGAGGTCAAAGGCGATCGCCATGTACTGGGGGTCGTGGGCGGCCATAACTTCCAGCAGCGACTTGAGAAAGCCAAAACAGACGCTGGTGGGAATGCCTGTCGTAGTTCGCAAGCCTCCGTCTCGACTTTTGGCAAAGGCGAAGTAGGAGCGAAAGGCCAGGGAGTGGCCGTCAACTAAGATGAAGATGGGAGCTTGATTTGCCGACACAGACACAAATACCGATCGCACGAAAGGATTTTCTCATTGTACTCAGTTGTCCGCCTGCATTGATCGACCGGAAGGATGGCCCGCAGACTTGAGGACGCTTGACACTCGATCGGATCTCGGCTTACTGTGCAGCTTGGCTGAGAATAGTAGAAGATGTTAAGTACGATTCCCTAGGGGATAGCTTCGCTTCACGCGAATTTACAAACACCTGCCCGAAGCCTATGGCTGACATTAATCGATGCTACGAAATCCTCGAAATTGAGCCTGGAACTTCCTTAGAAGAAATTAAGCGCGCTTACAGGGATTTAGCGTTTGTGTGGCATCCCGATCGGTTTGCCCACAACGATCGCCTGCAACAAAAAGCTCAACAACGATTAACAGAAATTAATCAAGCTTACCAGCAGTTGGTGTTGTTTCTGAGTCAGCCTGAATCATCGAGGTCGATAGAAAAACAGTTTCAGCAGCCACCGCCCCCTGCGCCGGAAAAGCCGCTGAGAAGGCGTTCTGGAAAATCAGCGGCCAGGCCTGGTTCCCAGCGCCGTCAAACCCGCCCAAAAGCCACCTCCCAAAAATTTCAAACTCAAAAGAACTCTTCAAGCAAGAAACGATTTACCACTCAAAATCGGGCAGCGCGGCGGGGAAGAAAGCAACCAGGGCGAAGCGTTGCGAGGGAAGCAGGGCCATCTCAACACTATCGAAAGCTTACCTCGAAAAGGAAAACTGAATTTTCAACTCAATACTCAAAACCACGAAGCGCGCCGAGGGAAGTGCGGCCATCTCAACACTATTCAAGCTTCCCTTGGTGGCCGCTGGCAATCGCTGTGGCGAGTTACGCTTTGACTGGTTGGATTTTGACAAAATCTCAGGCCCCGCTGTGGATGTGGGCTTTAATCTGCGGTGCAGATTGGCTGTGGGCCGCGATTTTGCTGGCGGAGGGTTCGGCAACGCCTAGAGTGTGGCTGGCAGCGTTAGTTTTAGCTGGGGCGGTAGGGGGGTCGATCGCCGGTTTTCAGGCTGGAGGAATGGTAACAGGGGCTGCTTGGGGCGCTGTTGGAGCTGGTTTGGGGGCGATCGCCAGTTCTGAGGCCGAGTCGCGGGCTGTGGCTGCTGTTTTGGCTGTAGGGGGAGTGGTGACAGTGGTGGGATTGATGGCGGGAACGGGTTCTGGGAATTGGGTTAAGGCGTTGGTGGCGGCGGTGTGTTGGGCGATTGTCGGCTTGACGTGCGGGCTGGCGACGGAACTAGGGGTGAATTCTGGCGGCCCCGTCGGGCTCCGAGGTGCGATCGGGCTGGGGATTGGGGCGTGGGCGGGGGTTTTGGCTGGGGCTGGTTCGGGGGCGATCGACCAAGCCTTCGGCCTCACCGGGAAGAGTGTTTATGGGGCTTGGGCTGCGATCGGGATTATTGCTGGAGTTGTGGCGCGGATGGTAGCTGCTGAAAGGTTGATCCACAACGGCAGCGGGCTTTATACGTTTATCCTGTTGGTGGCTACTTCCGGTTTTGGGCTGTGGCTGGGAGGTTGGTTGGGCGATCGTATCTTTTAAATTAGTCAACAGTCAACAGTCAACAGTCAACAGTCAACAGTTAACAGTCAACAGTCAACTATCATGAGGATTGCAACCGGAATTGATCTAAATTCCAGCACTTATCGGTTTTCAGCAACGCTTCAAACTCAGCCCTTGGCAAAGCCTGACTGAAAAGATAGCCTTGAATTTCGTCGCATTCGTGTTCGCACAAAAAATCAAGTTCCTGCTCATTTTCTACCCCCTCAGCCACCACCGTCATGTTCATGCAGTGTGCCATTTGAATAATCGCTATTGTTATCGCTGCATTTTGGCGATCGTCTGCAATGTCGCGAATAAAACTCTTGTCTATTTTGATCGCATCAAACGGAAAGCGTTTTGGATAACTCAAAGAAGAATATCCCGTCCCAAAATCATCAATTGCTATCCTAATCCCCATATCTCTCCACACCGTAAAAGCTTTAGCTGCTGCAATTTCGTCTTGCAAAACCAGACTTTCCGTCAGTTCTAATTCCAAACACTTGGGATCGAGACCGGTTTCTGTTAATATCTCCCTGACTCTTTCCGTAAAATTTTTGCGCTCGAATTGACGGGCTGATACGTTAACTGCCACTCGCAAGGGCGGCAAACCTGCTCTTTGCCATGCTTTCGTTTGCAGGCAAACAGTCTCTAATACCCATTCGCCTAACGGTGCAATCAAGCCCATTTCTTCAGCCATGGGAATAAATTCCCCAGGGGAAACTCGCCCCCGTTCTGGATGATTCCAGCGCACCAAAGCTTCAGCACCAATCATTTTACCTGTTTTAATTTCTATTTGAGGTTGATAGTATACTTCAAATTCTGAGCTTTTTAAAGCATGGCGCAGTGAAGTTTCTTGAAGAAGTGTCTTAATAAAAAAATTCGCATTTTTTGCTGTATAAAAATGATAATTATTCCCGCCTTTCTGCTGAGATTGATACATTGCTATATAAGCATTTTTCAGCATTTCATCTCCGTCGGTGCCGTCCCCAGGATACAAGCAGATTCCCATACTAGCAGTGACATAGACTTCGCAATCTTTGACAATCATACCTTGGGATACAAGATCTAAAATGTTTTGAGCAATCTTAGCCACATCCTGTTTTTCTGCAACTGGTTTAAGAATCAGCGCGAATTCTGCCGCTTCCAAACGAGCAACAATATTAATGTTTTCTATGCAGTTATTTAGCCGCTGGGCGATGGTGCAAAGCACTGAGTCGCCGATATCGTGTCCCCAGGTACTGTTAATGCGGTTGATTTTATCTAAGCTAAGCGTGACAACTGGAACGAATCCTGACAATTCTTTTTGACCATCTAATACTCGACTTAACTTTTCTCGAAAAAATGAACGATTAGGCAGGTTCGTCAAGCTATCATACTGATGTCGGTAGAGTGCCAGTTGAATAGTTGTGTGCAAGTTTTTTTCTTCAAATGGCTTGACAATATAGCCGAACGGTTTTGTACTATTGACTCGTCGCAAAGTAGTTTCATCGGCATAAGCTGTCAGATAAACTACCGGGATTTGAAAGCGCAAGCGAATTTCTTCGGCTGCTGTAATGCCGTCGATTTCTCCTTGCAGGTTAACATCCATTAAAACTAAATCCGGGCGCAACTTGGCTGCCGATTCAATCGCTTCTTCTCCCGAATAAACCATGCCAGTTATTCGATATCCTAGAGATATCAAACTGTCGGAAATGTCTTCTGCAATAATGCTTTCGTCTTCAACTATCAAAATTTTTTTATTGGACACTAATTTTTCTCCTCAGAGTGCAATTTGGGTTGACAAAAGGTTATTCTAAAAGTCGTGCCAGCAGTTTCTAACAGTTCTATTCCCCCCCGGATTTGCTTGACTAAAGACCCGACCAGTCGCAAACCCAACGTTCGGGCTTGGCGATAATCTAAGTCTTGAGGAAAACCAATTCCGCTGTCGCTCACGGTTAGCACGCAAACTCTGTTATTATCTAAAGTGAAATCTATGTTAATTTTACCTTTAACTTGTCCTTTAAAGGCATATTTGAGGGCATTTGTCACAAGTTCATTGATAATTAACCCGCAAGGAACTGCCGTATCAATATTGAGAGAACACGGCGCAATATTTGTTTGCAACTTGACGCCTTCTGCATGATTTTCATAAGCTTGGAATAAATTGTGGGCGAGATTTTGGATGTATTCAGCAAAGTCAATGTTTGACAAGTCTTTGGATTGATACAATTGTTCGTGAACCAGGGCCATTGATCTGACTCGGTTTTGACTGTCTTTTAACATTTCACTAACGTTGCTGTCTTGGATGTAGCGTGACTGAAGTTTGAGCAAACTAGAAATAACTTGGAGGTTGTTTTTGACGCGGTGGTGAATTTCTTTGAGGAGAACTTCTTTTTCGGCGAGGGATGCTTTGATGCCATCTTCGTCGCGCTTGCGCTCTGTAATATCTCGCACTACTGCTTGAATTACTTTTCGTCCGTTAATTTCCATTGCATTTAGCAGCACTTCAGCAGGAAATTCTGAACCGTCGAGTCGTTTGTTTACCCAGTCAAAGCGACAGCTACCTGTTTGCATTGCTGTCGATATTCTCTGTATTGCTAGACTGAATGAGTCTTCCCCGCTAGGCTGAAATTGTGGGGAAAAGTCGCTCAGTTTGTTGCCGTAAAATTGTTTTGTGGTTTTACAGCAAAATATTTTTAAGGTAGCGGGGTTGCAGTCAAAAAATTCCTTTTCGTCAAACAACATTACTGCGTCGCTGGTGGCTTCATAAAGGCTGCGAAATTTGTGTTCTGATTCTTGTAACGAGCAGATCAATTGGTTTTTGAGAGCTTCTGCACGCTTGCGGTCGGTAATGTCTATTCCTACAGAAACAGCAGCGGTTCCCTGATGATATTTCTGAGCTACTATCAAATAGTTGCGGACGAAACCGTTAATTTCTATTTCTATTTCTTGGCAGATTTGCTGAGATGAACTGTCAAAAAAAATTCGGATCAGTTCTCCGAAAGTCGAGCCTTTGTCGAGAAAGTTAATTTCTTGACCGACAAAGCTTTCAGGAGACAGGTTAAATGAGGTTGCTAAGTGCTGGTTGACTCCTATATACCGCAAATCTGAACTGATCCAAGAAATCAGTCCGGGTACGGCATCCAAAACGGCGCGAAGTTGGTCTGTAGCTTTTTGGAGTGCTTCTTCCGATCGCTTGTGATCGCTAATATCTGTCGCAGTTCCGCACAAGCCTAAAATAGCGCCGTTTTCAGCTTGGTTGACGATGCTGTTGAGGCGCAGGTGGACGGGAGTACCGTCTTTGCGAATGTGTACTGTTTCGTAAGGAGAATTAGCGGTTTGTGGCTGAATTCTGGTTCTTGCTAAAAGTTGGGCAAATATTTCTCTTGGTCTACTTTCTTGATCGGGAACGAAAAACTCGGTGAAGCGGCGCCCGATCATTTCTGGCGGTTCGTAACCATAGATGCGTTTGGCGGCGGAATTGACAAAAGTCAAGAGGCCTTCAATATCGATCGACCAAATCAATTCTTGGGAGGTTTCTACGAGGTTGCGGTACTTTTTTTCGCTTTCGGCAAGTGCTGCATTGAAGGCTGCCGTCTGCCGCTGCAGTCTCTCTTCTAATTCTTGATTTGCCATTTCCAGAGTTGCGATCGACTCCTCGCGCTCGGTAATTTGAGTAGAAATACCCACTGCCCCGACAACTTCGCCGTTTCTATCTCGCAGCGCTGTCGATCGAATTTCGTGAATAAAATGCCTCTCTCGGACGTTCCAAGTGCGATCGTTTCCTGCTAATACGTCGGCAATATTTTCTAAGATATCTGGCTGGCTGTTGTAAACTTCCAAAATCGACAGCCCAACAGTTGCACCGGGTGTGAGTCCCAAATTTTCTAATCCTTTGCCTTCTGCAAGGGTTAACCTGCCTTCTTTGTCTGTTGCCCACAGGAAAATTGGGGCACAACTGACAGCGGCGTGCAGGGTTTCGTTGGCTTGTTTGAGCCGATCGATTTCTGCGTGAAGCAGATCCTGGGTGGTGTTTAATTCTACCGTTAGTCGATCGGCTTTTTGCTGCCAACTGGCAGCAGTATCGCACATTTCTGCGAAATGGCGGGAACGACAGATGGATTGGTTGCAGTGTGACATGGTTACTCTAGGGCGCACTGTATATTTAACCCCAGCCTATCTTTTAAGCATAAACTTTTTCAGTCAAATATTACAATTAGCAGGAATACTCATCCGACCAAGATGCGATATATTAAAGCTACTTTAAAGGATTCAGAAATTGCAACTCGCTCAGGCTTTTGGGCGACCGTTTACAAATTGATAATAAGCTGAATAATGCCTGCTAATCGGTATTTTTACGGTAACTATTTGTAGTAGTGCCAAAAGAAGTTCCGCAATTCTCTGCTTGCACAAGAACTGGGATTGTAAATTTATTATATTTGTTTGCGTAGATTCACGCACCGAGGAATCTGGAATCTGGAATTTGTAAATATAGCCAGCGCCTGAATGGTTAGGAGGTACTTAATTTGTGAAAATCATGAGGTCGATTCCCTCTTCTTTCTGCCTTCTGCCTTCTGCCTTCTGCCTTCTGCCTTCTGCCCTATGCCCTATGCCCTATGCCCTATTCCCTATGCCCTATTTCTTCCATCCGCTACATCCGTTACAGAATCCGTTGCCGAACTTCCTTCTTCCTTCAATTAACTCCCCAAATTTTGAAAGTTTTGTCTATACTCCCGCTAATAATAGTTGCACCATCGCTGCTAAAAGTAAGACAAGTAACAGAGCTTTGATGTCCACTGAGAGTGTGAATATGTTCGCCGGTACTGGCATTCCAAAATTTGATATTACCATCGGCACTAGCACTGACAACAGTGCGTCCGTCGGGACTAAAGAGGATCGCATTTATCGAGTTAAAATGCCCGGCTAAAGTGATTGAACTATCTGGATTCGATAGCTGCCGCAGTTGAATATTTCTGTCCCAGCCGCCAGTAGCCAAAGTCTGCCCGTCTGGACTGAAAGCCAGACAATTCGCGTAACCCTTAATTGTTTGGGAGCATTCTCTGCTGCGGAGGTTCCACAGTTTAATTGTACCATCAGAGCTGCTGCTAGCGAGACTTTGTGCGATCGGGCTAAAAGCAAGACTAACAATTCCTGCTTTATGAGCTCCCCAAGTTAAATGACTGCCAAAAGTACAGATTAACTTTCCCGTCTCTAAATTCCAAATTTTGATAGTAGTATCTGCCGAACCGCTGGCGATAACTTGACTGTCGGGACTGATGACAATTGCGCTAATTTCCGCTTCATGTCCGAGGGAAGTATGCCGCAATTCTCCTCCCTGCCAAATTTCGATCGCACGATGTTTCGGAGTATTTCTGCTCCTCACAAAAACTTCGCTTTCTTTGCAAAGGACAAAAGTTTCTTGAGCGCGGGGATACTTGTCAACAGTATAGAGTATTTCTCCTGTATCTACATCGCAAATTCTAATTATTTTGCCGTGCAAACTCGCCGTGCGATCGCCTCCGGGACTAATCGCCAGATTTGTCCCAGTTTTCACAGTGCGGATGCAGTCAAAAAGCTTGTAAGGCACGAAGTCTTTTAAAGCTTGGCGCACTAGCGGTTCTGTCCTCGATCGCAAAATTAAATAACCAACTCGCTGCACTTCTGCTGCGGGGTCAAGCAGCGCCTCAATTGCTAAATTTAAACCAGCGCCTCCGTATTTAGGAGCATCTTTAACAGCGGCAATCCGAGCCTCGATAGTAGGACTGTTGAAGCGCTGCTTGACTCCGGCGATGCCTCCCAAAACAGCGCCGGCGATCGGGATTTGACTTTGACCGCCGAGGACGGCATCATATTCTCTGGGTTGGTTAGAATTGTCGGCCATCATACGATTTTAGATTTTAGATTTTGGATTTTAGATTCAAGAATTGGAGGATTGAAGAAAGCGAACTCACGCACGGATAAATCGGGGAAATTGTTATCGGATACTATGTTGTTAATTTCTGCACAGATGAATCCGGGGGCTTGTAACCGGGCTGCTTTCGCTGACGCTCAAACCTGGTTTAAGATCGCAACTTATAACTTATTGACTGTTGCGGTTTATAGTATTATAATCAAATCAGCGTTTTACACAAAAATCCGAAAGTGATATGTCACACTTCACAACGATCAAGGTTCAGATCAAGAACGGCGAACTGCTGCATCAAGTGTTGGAAGAGTTGGGTTATCAAGTAGAATCCAATGTGCAGGTACGGGGTTATCGGGGTGACAAAACTAATGCGGAGTACGTGATTCGGCAATCCAACGGTTACGATTTGGGTTTTCGTCGCAGCGGAGAGGATTACGAATTGGTGGCGGATTTTTGGGGCGCTCGAATTAATCAGCAGGAATTTGTCAATTTAATTAGTCAAAAATACGCGCGCAAAAGTTTGATGGCGGCGGTGCAGTCAGAGGGTTTTCATGTTGAAGAAGAGGAAACTTTGGCAGATGGAACGGTGAGAGTTGTAGTGGGTCGATGGGTTTAAGATTGGCGATTGAATAAGTAGGTGGTTACAAATAAACATGAGATGGGGAGAGGGCGGGTTTTGCCTTCATATTCTCGCTTTTATCTCGTGATTCTTAGCTAAACCCGCCCCTACAAGATACTATTGTTTTTTTGCAATGACCTACTTAAGAGGAATTATCATGTGGCGATCGGCGATCGTACTAATCATCCTCGCGCTTGTAGTTGGCATTATTGGGGCGATCGCCCTTGGAACATACCGCTGGCATCTGGGTACCAAGGAACTGCGAGCGAATCTGGAAGCTGCACGATCGCCGATTAAACCTCTCACATTTGATGCGCGGGAAATCGCCGATTTACCCCAGCCAGTGCAGCGCTACTTTCGCACGGTGATCAAGGATGGACAACCGCTAATTGTAGCAGCGCGGGTTTCCCACGAAGGCACGTTTAACATGAGCGAAAGCGCAGAAAAATGGAGTGCTTTCACCTCAACTCAACTCGTAATTACTCAGCGCCCTGGCTTTGATTGGGACGCGCGAATTGCCATGATGCCCGGTATCAATGCGTTTGTTCATGATGCCTACATTTCTGGCGAAGGCATCCTCCATGCGGCGCTGCTGGGCCTGGTGACTCTGGCGGATATCCGTGGCACTCCAGAAGCTGCACAAGGGGAACTGATGCGCTTTTTCGCGGAGGCTGCTTGGTATCCGACGAGACTGCTGCCGAGTCAGGGTGTTCGCTGGGAGGCGATCGACAATTCTTCGGCCAGAGCAACGCTACAGGATGGCGACACCGCTGTTTCCCTGGATTTCCGCTTTGATGAAGCAGGGCTAATCGCCAGTATCCGCGCCGAGGCCCGCGCCCGTACAGTTAACGGTGGGCTGGTGTTTGCACCCTGGCAGGGTCGTTTCTGGGACTACGAATTGCGAGACGGTATGCGGATTCCGCTGTCGGGTGAGGTGGCGTGGCAACTACCTGATGGCTCGCTATTGCCCTACTGGCGCGGCCGCATCACGAATATTGCCTATGAGTTTGCACGATGATTCTAGTTTGTGTTGTGAAGTTGCTTTGCGATTGTTAGATGAGTACGATCGCGCCGATCGCCAGTGGATCGATGGTGTACGAGTTAAAATAGATGCTGCTGTTGCCATGTCCGAACATACTCCACCGATTGATGGCGAAACCTTTATTGCAGGGATTTGCGATCGTTTCCGGCAAGTACGCGAGAGTAAACAAGGCTATACTAATTGAAATGCTTGTATGATAGTTGCATTCAATTCCTGCATTTGCTGACTTCCTAACTCGCCCAATCGTCTCAGTATTAATCTCTGTTCAAGACTGACAATCCGAGTCACTCTAACTTTAGAAGATACTTTTAATCCCGTGCTGGGGAATTCGGCATCTGAAGCATTTAAAGCAAATTCATCTAAACTTAGGCTAGTGACATTTTGCGAAGAAATGAAGCAGATCGTAATTTCATCTATGGTTGAACTTGCCCACAGCACTAAAGCCGGACGTAACTTTTTCTGACTCAAATCTGTAAAGGGAAATTCAGCTAAAACAATATCTCCTTTTTTTAGCTTCACTAAATTGGCTCTCCATCTTCAAGGGTGTAAATATCAGGTTCGTCGTCCAGGAATTGAAATGCTCCTCCGCTTTGGGCTAACTGGGTTATTTCGACAGTAGAAGGATAGGGGATGTTATTAAATAGTTTTGCTTTTATTAGCAATTGCTCGTCTTCTGAGAGTGTCTGGATGATTTGTACTAAGGATTCAATGAGTTTTGTGTTCATAGCTGAAAAAATATGGTAATATTTTATTTTCCTTCAACAAGGCAACCTTCGATGATTATAACAAAACAACTAAGAGCGTGAAGCGAAGCTATCCCGTAGGGAATCGCCCGATCCAGTAAAATTGGCACAGGGCGCAGACTTACTCTTCCAAATCAACCTGCTTAACCACATCTAAGGATAGTTCTAGTACCTCTGCAATTTGCTCGTCGCTCAAGCCAAACTGCCGTAATTTACCAATTTTTTCAAAATTAGTTTGATTATTGTCATGAAAGTCAGGAGTTTCGGACTGACTTTTCTCTGGGGTACGAGTAGACGGTTCAGGGCAATTGTTGATAGACCCTATACTTACACTGTTTTTATTGTGAGCGTTTTTATTACCTAAAGTTATATTTACATTTATTTGCCGTTCTAAAACAGATTCAAGATTACTTTTTTTAACTTGTTCACCAAAGACATCAGATAACATTTGCAAAAGCTCGTGACTGACTTTTTTAATGTGCTTGTCGCTATAATCATAAGTTTCTGCAACATCAGCATACTTTTGACGATTCAGTATTCCCGCGATAATTTTCCGCTGCAAGTTATTTAGATGTTTGCCTGTCTTGGTGCAGACAGCTTCATCGACAAATTGCACTGTCTGAGGAATGTCCATAGGTGGGCTGGTGAGATGGCTATCGTTACTATACCCAACTTTTCCCAACTTTCCCCAACTTTTTTGCTTTGTATACCAGTTGTCGATCGCCATTTGAGGAAGATCCAACTTTTTCCAACTTTTTTAGTTTGCAGTTTACGGGCGATGAGTATAGCATAATGAGAGAAAAAATAAAATTCAGACTAACCCAATAAATAAACAGAGTAACTATGACATCGAATCAAACACACACAGTACCAGTTAATATCGATGGCATAACTGTTAGGGTTGAAGCTACTTGCCCTAGCTGGACAACTACAAATGATAGTGAAATTGAATCTGATGTATCTGGTAAGATACTGTCTTTTGAAGAAGTCAATAAAACTATTTCAGCAATTTCTAAGGAATTATCAAAAAGTCTAGCGATAGCTAAACCTACTAAAGCTACGGTAGAGTTCGGCATAGAACTTCAGCAGGAATCAGGTAAACTTCTTGCACAAATTATTCAGGGTTCTGGGAAAGTAAATCTAAAAATAACTCTAGAGTGGAGCAACACAGAACGTTAAGCTTTATCTTGATAGTTGGCTCTAATATATGCAATCCGATCAAAATAGCAGTTTTCAAACACTTCTACAAGAAAGCACATTACGCTTAAATAGTCAAGATGATTATGGAACAGGTTTCTTTGTTGCTCCTGGCTTTGTTCTTACCTGTAAACACGTTATAGGAAAAAGTCATAGAGGAAGTTGCATTAAAGCAAACTGGAATGGTCAAGAGGTTGAAGCCAAAGTTGTTGGTTTTTTAGAAACTTATGACATAGCACTTTTGAGTGTTGATTTAGTGAATCATCCCTGTGTCTTTTTAGATAAAAAAGAAGTTGAAATTGGTCAGCGTTTATATACCTACGGCTATCCAGAGAAGGGACGTGATGGAGATAGCACATCTCCAAAATATGAGGGTTTATCAGATAAAGGTCGTTTACTTACATTAAGCGGTGGAAATATACGACCTGGATTTAGCGGTTCTCCTGTTCTGAATGTCCAAACCCAAAAAGTATGTGCAATGACTGCGAAAGATAGACACAGACGAATAGTAGAAATACAAAATAAAATTGTTACAGCACCTATTGGAGGACAAGCGATACCAGCAGATATAATACTCTCATCTTGGCATGAATTGATAAATAATACTTGGGCAGTTGAATTTATTTTTAGTATGAAATTAATAGGTGTTTTAGGTAGATTCGCTGATTCTATCACTCTCAAACAAAATTTCGTTAATCCTTGGACTATGAATACAAGTAGCCCTCGTACCATACAATATTTAAACCAGATTATCTTGAAATGGGCAAAGAAATTACACTTTAGCTTTTTATGCGTTGAAATAAATAAGATAGAGGGAGTAATTAGCAATATATATGCCCAAATAAACATACAAGAGCAAGACTTACATAATTATTTTTCGGTTTCTCAAGGTGACATGAGATGGAAAATAGTGAGTCAGTTTGCCAATCAAAACTATAAAGCAGTAGCACCTTTTGATCATTGTGTCTATATGTTTTTATTCTTATGTACAAATGATTATATATTTGTTGACATGATCGGCGCAGAACTTATCAGGAAAAAATTTATTGAATTCGCTAAAAATTCCGTCAAAATTAAATTATATAATATTTATGCAAACCAAAAAATATTGAGTTGACAAAACTTTATATCCAGCAATAAAAGTATTGAGTTTGTTTCACTGTTCTTTAAATCAACTTAAGGTAAGAGGTTTCATTATGACGAATACAGCATTCGATTGTGTAACTAAAATTTACACACCTTTTAATGAGCTAGCCTATGTTGAAAAAGACTCTCGCTTTTCTGAACTTTTCTACAAAATGACAAGTTTAGGTGTTCGTCACTGTCCAGTCATCGATCCCAATACTGAAGAATGTTTCAGAATAGTGAGTAGGCGCGATCTTGTTACATTAGTTCCCCCAGGAAATATGCTAATTCCACAAGAAGTTCAGGATGCAACAGGTATTAAAATAAGCCCTTCAATACTTATTAATTTGATCGATGAGCTAGGTGATGAGACAGTAGACAAGCTTTTTTCATATCAAAATTTGATTGCTGTGAGTCCAGATGATCAAATCCTTAAGGCAGTTGAACTCCTTTCTGTCAGGCAAGATGTGGCAGGGAAGAAGATATACATCAGTTGTTTGCCCGTAATGGAAGGTAAAAAATTATTAGGATTTATTTCCTATACTGATGTTTTGAAGAAGTTTATTAAGCATCAAGATAGCTATTTAAAGACTAGAGTTGATCGGATTGCTACAATGGATGCTGACGACCAACCATTATGGACTTTACACAAGGCTCAATGTCTGCGGGATGCTATTATGCGTTTAGCAAATGTTCGTTCACTACCAGTGGTAACTAAGCCTAAAAGTAAGAGACTAGAAGGTTTTGTAGAAGATATTCAGGTCATGGCTTGTAATCATAGATCATTTACTAACCAACTTGGTAATTTAGGTGTTGAGTATTTTATGACTCCTGTCGAACGTCTCTATACTCCTATGCCAGGAACAATATTAGAAAAGTGTCTAGACAAGTTTTATGATTCTTCTGAGGGGATGTATCCTCCTTCAACATTAGCAGTTTGCGATACAGAGGAGGGAAGAGAAAAAAATCTACTGGGCGTTCTAAGTTATGTTGATATCCTGAAAAAATGGAAAGAGGAATTTACTTTGGTACAAAGAAATAGTGAGTTAGTGGAAGGCAATTGAAAAATCACACATAGTGGATATGAATCCGGCAATTAATAAGCTAGAGTCTGCAAATATCCTACGCATCAAGACTGTTTTGCGTGCCAAATCGCCTCTCTCTCGGCTTCTAAACCACCCAACAAGTCCCTCAAACCTACATTTTTATTTTCCATAATCGTGACAATTCCCTCGATTAGTTGGGAAACTTGCATCGGCACATCAAAATCCTCAGCGATCGCCAGCGGCAGCCCGCGCAGAGGATAATGCTTTTGTACTGTCAATCCAACACTCGAAATTTCAGCCGACTCGATCGCCCGAAAACCCTCCGATTTCGACAAGCGCGTCTGACGCAAAAAACTCAATAGCACCTCAAGTACATCATCTGAGGCTTGCTCAATCTCGCTGATTAGTTCTTCCCGGAGTGTCATACTCTGGCATTTTCCTTGCTAGACTTCTTTACCCATTGTATCGAGATGCGATCATTTTGGACGATCGCCCTTTCCCCAAAAACCCACCCCAAAAACCCTACCTCAAAAACAACTTATAAGCCGGATTCTGACTCTCATCCCCATACTGATAGCCCAGGGTATCCAAAAAAGCCTGCCATTCCTGCATCTCATCGGGCGGTACTTGAATTCCCACCACAATTCGCCCGTAATCAGCCCCATTATTCCGGTAGTGAAAAACGCTGATATTCCAGTTAGGACTCATCGAACCGACAAACTTCATCAACGCACCCGGACGTTCGGGAAATTCAAAGCGATAAAACAATTCATGATTGGCCAGCATCGAACGCCCGCCCACCATATGCCGCACGTGCAATTTCGTTAATTCATCATCAGTTAAATCCAAAGTTTTGAAGCCACAATCTTCAAAACTTGCGGCTATCTTCACCGCATCGGCACGGTTTTCAATTTGCACGCCGATAAAAATATGTGCTTCTTTCTCATCTGCAATTCGATAGCTAAATTCAGTTAAATTGCGCTTGCCAAGACACTCGCAAAACCTGCGGAGACTGCCAGCTTGTTCGGGAATTGTGACTGCAAAAATCGCTTCGCGGCGTTCGCCAAACTCGGCTCTTTCTGCTACAAAACGCAGCCGATCGAAATTCATGTTCGCGCCGCAAGCAACAGCAATTAATGTTTCTCCTGCGATTTGTTCCCGTTCGACGTAAGCTTTCGCACCTGCGATCGCCAATGCGCCTGCAGGTTCTAAGATCGATCGCGTATCTTCAAAAACATCCTTAATCGCCGCGCAAATATCATCCGTACCCACCAAAATAATCTCATCCACATACTGCTGACAAAGCCGAAAAGTTTCCTCCCCAACTTCCCGCACAGCAACGCCATCAGCAAATAAACCCACCTGCGACAAACGCACCCGTTTACCCGCTTTCAGCGATTGATTCATCGCATCGGAATCCACCGGTTCGACGCCAATAATCTTAATTTCCGGCCGCAACCGCTTGATATAAGCTGCAATTCCCGAAATCAATCCGCCGCCGCCAATTGCCACAAAAATCGCGTGAATTGGTTTTTGATGTTGCCGAAGAATTTCCATGCCGATCGTACCCTGTCCAGCAATCACGTAGGGGTCATCAAAAGGGTGAATAAAAGTTAAGTTTTTTTCCGCCTCTAATTGGCGCGCAAAGGCGTAGGCATCATCGTAAGTATCACCCTGCAAAACCACCTCTCCACCACGGGCTATCACCGCATTTACCTTCACCTGTGGCGTCGTTACGGGCATGACTATGATCGCGCGAGTTCCCAGGTGGCGGGCGGCGAGGGCGACTCCTTGGGCGTGGTTGCCGGCGGAAGCTGCAATCACACCTTGTGCTAGCAAATCCGGCGACAGTTGCGCCATTTTGTTGTACGCACCCCGCAGTTTGAAGGAAAACACCGACTGCATATCCTCTCGCTTCAACAAAAGTTTATTGTTGAGCCGTGCTGATAGATTCGGGGCGACTTCTAGGGGTGTTTCTTGGGCAACATCGTAGACGCGGGCGGTGAGGATTTGTACTAGGTAATCGCAAAGCATGGGGTTAGCAGGTTGGTTGATGCCGGATGGTGGGATAATTGTAGGGCACTTGTGTTAGTATTTTGCGGGGAATTGGCGATCGTTTTCGAGGGCTTCGCTAACGGGCGATCGGAAGTTATCAATGATAACTTTTCCGTTTGGGAAAATACTGAAAACGCGCGATCGAACTTATTTCGTCGAGTCAGCGGGGAAGTTGAGTCGCACTCAGGTGGAGTACGATTACAATAAAAGCAGCGTTAGATAGCAAAAGCGCGAAAATATATAAAACATACAATCAGGGTATGGAATTTGAATGGGACGAAATCAAAGCAGCTATCAATCTCAACAAGCACGGTGTAAAATTTGAAGAAGCAAAGATAGTTTTCTACAATCCGCTTCCCGTAATTTTTGATGATGAAAAACATTCACAAAATGAGCGCCGTGAAATTATCATCGGTCACTCTCAAAACAATTAGTTGCTGCTAGTCAGCTATACTGAACGTGCAAATACAATCCGTATCATTAGTGCCCGTCTAGCCACTAGAAAGGAGCGTGAAGACTATGAAGAAAACGCCTTTTAATGAATCTTCAAACTCGGAAGATGAGCTTTTGTCAGAGTACCGCTTGGACTACAAAAAAGCCAAACCCAACCGTTTTGCAAATCGTAGTGGAAAGCAACAAATGACAGTCGTTGTTTTGGATGAGGATATTGCCCGGATTTTCTCAACACCAGAGGCAGTAAACAAGGTGCTTCGGGCACTGATTGAAGCGATGCCCCAAGCCAGTAGTGGGGATACAGTTTAAAGTCCTAAAATAATGACTTTCTCTAGGTAAGACTTATGCTAGACAAAACTGTTTTACTCGATCGCATTACTCAAACTCCGGGTAAATGTGGAGGCCGTCCCTGTATCCGAGGCATGAGAATTCGAGTTAGCGATATTCTAGAAACTCTAGCAGATAATGTTCCTGCTAGTGAAATTCTGGCAGATTTTCCCGATTTAGAACCTGAAGATATTCAAGCTTGCTTGCTGTTTGCTGCACTCCGAATTGACTTTCCGAGGATTGCTGTATGATTTTCTGGCTAAATGCTCAACTTCCTCCTAGTCTCGCAGAGTGGTTGAGTATTACATTTGGTGTGAGTGCAGTAACTCTACAGGATATTGGGTTGTCAGACGCTCAGGATATTGAGATATTTAATGCAGCTCGCGCTAACGGTTATGGCACTGTTGTTATCACGAAATATCGAGATTTTATCGATTTAGTAATTCGTTTAGGAAGCCGGCCACAAATTCTGTGGTTAACCTGTGGGAATATTACCAATAGAGACTTGCAACGCATTTTTACCCGCGCTTTTCCTGAAGCTTTGGAGTTGCTGTAAAATGGTGAAAACATTGTTGAAATCGGTAGAGCTTAACAATATTCAGTCAACTAGATCCGAGCTAGTTACATAAATAGTCAATCCAATTCTGGCATCGCGATCGAACTTTAACCCTACTTCGGCTTCCGAGGTTATTTCCACATGATTGTGGGAAATATCATTAAGCTGAATGCTCTCAACTTTAGCAGCGTAGCAGTACGACAATTCATCATTAACTAAAACTAGAAAAACACGTTCTTCTACAGTTAAGGTAACTTCCTGAACTTTGGCTACGCCTGCTTGCGGCTTTTTGAACCACTCAGTAATTTTTCCAATCTCCCTTACTAGCCCTCGATCGCTCTGGAGTAAAATTATATTGTAGGTGACTAAATCAGCGAGGGATTTACATAAAGCCTCCACAAAATCACCTAAGTCCAACAGTTCTTGAGTCCCCAAAATCTCATCTGTAGAGCCGTGTGCTGCTTTATTTCGATAGTCAACCAGTTGTTTGAGTTCTCCTTCAGCCGTGTTTTGACTGCCGCGAACTTCCTCTACAAAATATTTAATTTGTTTGTGGTTAATTATCCATTTCCATGGCTCCTTAATCCCAGCATTTTTCAAAACAGTTTCTAGCACTTCCTTCCGTAAATTTCCTTCGTGCAATAAGAAAGCATCAGGAAGTAGTTCGTATTTTCCAGTGTCAGTAATTCCACAGGATAATCCTTGCACTACTTTCTCAACTGAAAGGTGTTGAAACCTATTCTTTTTGATGTCAATCAATAAACGGCCTATACCCTCTCGATGGGTATTTTGGATTTTTTCTCCCAAATCTGAATAACGTGGAACCAAATCGGGCATCCGTCGCAGCCAATCCGAAATTAAATCCTCAACGAAGCGCTCGTAAATAGCATACAATCGGGTTACAACAGCAGAGCGATCGTAAATTTCCCACTCTTTTTGGCTAGGAATTACCTCTATTAATGCGGCAAATTCATGATCTTCTGCCAACTTCTGTTTATTTAAACTGTCTCGAAATACGATTTTTCTAAGTCGATGGTTAGTCTTGATTATCGCACGAACAGTTGAAATTTTGGCACTAGCTTTCTCGATCAGCTCCTCAAACATCGCAAGTTATTCTCCGATAACTTGCGAAAGCATTTCGTCAAATATTCCGAGCCGCTCCTGAATCTCTGCTTTACTTGTTCCACCTCCTGTCAAAAAACGAGCTTTCGGTTGGTTAAAGAGGTTTTTTGTTGCTTCAATAACGCGATCTCTTCCAGACATCAATTGATAGGCATCAAGTAAATGCTTGTTAAAACCAAGCATAGTCGCATCATAATAGAATCGATTGGATTGTTCAGACCAAGTTTGAGATTGAGGATCGAATGGTTTAAATAAATGCTGTCCGTAAACTCGATAGGCTAATGAAATAGTTTCTATAAAAGTATCTTCCAAAAAAATAATATCGTGCATGGAAAAATTTAAACTTTTCATCATATACAAATCTAAAAACTCTGGCATTTCCATTTGATAATGTTCTATATTCCTTAGGGCAAAAAAACGCAAAACTAATTCAGCATCTTCCATTTTTTCATAAATACTGTTCTTCTCTAAGTCTCGGCTGTTATCGTCTGTCGGAATTCCCCAAGCTTCAGCAAATATTGGATTGCGCGCTAATTTTAGCAACAGTTCATTGAACTTGCCAGGATATAAAATATTTCTCATTTCCTGATGGCTGAAGTTTAATCGTGCAGCATTTAGACGTTCAAAAGTTTTTTGCTTAAGGAACTTGTCCGCTTCCGGATTCGAGGTTGGTTCGGCAAGAATAACGATCGATGATATGGAACGGCGATCGAGATTAGCTCTAATTTTTAGAGGAAGTCTGTTGTAGGTATGTCCGTTTAATTCCGGTAAAATTTCCAGCCCTGTCAGTTTGAGTTTGTTTTCATAAAACTCCTGAATAGCGAATATTCGTTGCTGACCGTCCAAGACTTCATGAGGTTGGAAATCTTGTTTATACAAAATTATTGAAGGTACGGGAATATTGAGAATAAATGACTCAATCAATCTCGATTTCATCGTGGCATCCCAACGCGCCCTCCTTTGGTAAAATGACCGCATTTCTATATAACCCGACATCTTTAATGATTCGACAAGGCGGGGAAGTTTTTCACGATCAATCTCGGTAATTATGGATGTTTCTTGGAAGTGGTAGTGCTGATTTGTCCATCGCTCTGACATTTTATTGGGTGTGTTTGCTGGCGAACTCTTCCACATCTTTTTTTCAAATGGTGCGAGCTGCATTTCCGTAGTCTCCCTAAGCACAACTGGTTAATAATTATAGCATTTACACAGGATTAGCCGACCGACTCAAATTTAGCAAACTAGCGATCGCCAACTATATCCACAGAAGCTCGATCGCCCTTACCAAATAGCAAAATTCGATTTTATGGCAAAATTAGCCTAGACTGAAATATGAAAGCTGGCGGGCAAGCTGTAGCGAATGTTGCCCTCGTGAGTCCTGACTTCGTGTTTGCTGTTTACCCCGGTTATAAAATCCGGTTTGTGAGCGTATTAGTCCGTAATCCTTGATTTAGTATGTAAAATCATGAACGTACAAATTCCAGATTTGCGTGCTGGCGACGAGCCAAAAATTCAACAGGTAGCTAGATTAATAGTTGAAGGTTTTAAAGAGCATTGGCCCGAGGCTTGGCCCGATCTAAATTCTGCTTTGCAAGAAGTGCAAGAATCATTGGGAGCCGATCGCATCAGTCGAATTGCTGTCGGCGACAGCAATCAAGTTTTGGGATGGATTGGCGGGATTAAACAGTATGACGGTAATGTTTGGGAACTGCACCCGCTGGTAGTGGGAACAGAATTTCGCGGACAAGGAATTGGTCGATCGCTCGTAGCTGATTTGGCAGCAGAAGCTAAAAACCGGGGAGGGCTAGTGCTGTGGGTGGGTACCGACGACGAAGACAATCAAACCACTCTTTCAGGCATCAATCTTTATCCTAACGTTTGGGAACACATCGCCAAAATTAGAAATTTGCGCGGTCATCCCTACGAATTTTATCAAAAAATGGGTTTTGCGATCGTGGGAGTGATGCCCGACGCCAACGGAATTGGCAAGCCAGATATTTTCATGGCAAAGCGGTTGTAAAGTTTAATGTAGGTTCTAAATTTACTAGCCGGTAGCTTGCCAATTCAACACTTAGCAAAATTAGTTGTTGAAAGTTTCCCAGAAAATCGGTCTAGTCTGGACGTGCGAACCCCGTTCGAGGGTCGCTAATAAACAAACCCAGAACTAACGAATCCATCACCGTATCCCAGACAGGAGTCAAACGTTCAGCATCATCAACCCAGTAATCAAAAGTAATCAAACACTGAACATTAGAACCCAATCCAATACAGATTCGCGAATAAGCTTCCCGCTGTTCTGGAGGGTCGATAAACTTAAATTCAGTCCAAACAATGCGGGCAGTTTGCCGCTTCAATTGGATAATGTCCCCAGGAGCGATCGGATTTCTGGTATCATCTTCAACTATTTTCTGTAATAGTGGCACCAGCGGAAAATCAGCCCAATTGTTAGGAGGTAACAAATTAAACGAAACCTCCAAACGACAATCATCATCCGGCGGCTTTTTATCCGTAAACCGGAACGAATTAGTATCCGGTTCAAAATGCCAATCTTCCGGCACATCAAAGCGAACTGCACCTCTTCCTGCTACAAAAATTCGAGTTCCCGGCTTTGATTTCCAATTGTGGTCTTCTTTGAGATCTAGAGTTTCCTTGAGCCATTCTTGCTTTTTGCGCTTAGACATAAACAGAACACCAAATTGCTGCTAATGTGTACTTTTAGACCTTGCAAACACATTTTAACTCTATTTTGCTCGCCGTTTGCTCAAATATAACAATCCTTACAAAAATTATAAATTCCTCTCTTCTCTCTTCCTCTGTGTTCTCTGCGCCTCTGCGGTAAAAAAGAATTTCTTTCACAATTGGCTAACTTTTATTTTTCACTCTTGGGAATCACATACCTAATTCCGCCTTTATTCCCAGCCGCATCGCCCTTGTAACGGGGGATAACATGAATAGCCGCGTGAGTGCGACTTTGACCCGCATCTTTATTAATATTGATTCCCACATTAAAACCATCAGGATGAAACTCTTGACTTAACATTTCTTGCACCTTATTAGCCATAAACCAGCAAGCCGATTGTTCTCTAAACGGTAGTTCAAAATAATTGGCAACGTGACGCTTGGGAATAATTAAAACATGACCTTTGCTGGCGGGATAACCGTCAAAGATTGCATAAGCTGTGGCTGATTCAGTTAGTAAAGTTAGGTTTTTGTACGGATTGCAGAATATGCAGTTATTAGTTGAATTTCTTTGATGATTGTAATGCACGTATTCGTAGATTTCGCAAGACTCATCTAGGTGACTTGACTTAAACGGAAGTTTGACAATGCACTGATATGTAGGTTTTTTGTGCACGTAATGTTCTCGAAAGCCTTCTTTTTTGATATCCCTTCTCACTGCAAAATACGCTTTGCCTCCCGGTTTCAACAAATGCGACACTTCCATGAGGACATTAGCTTGTTCTTCGGGAAACAAAACATTTAAAACATAAAAGCAAATGATTGTGTCGAATTTCTGTTCGGGGAATTCTGGGAAATAATAAGAGTCATAACCCGCAATATCAAAACCTTTTTGCTGCAACAGTTTAACATCGCTGCCGAAGCCGCACCCAAAGTCTAAGATTTGCCCTTGCAGCAAGTTTTTCTCCAATAAAATTTTGGTCGGAAATGACAGGTAAATTCTTTCGATTGCCGTCAGGTGGCTGAATTTATTTTGTTGCTTCTTCATGGCAGTATAAAATTGATTTAAATCGATATTCTTCAGTCCGCGTCGGCGGACTTCGTTTGTGTAGAAGCGATTTAAATCGCCGAGTTTTATCTTTGTTTGTCTAGCAGCGATTTCAATCGCCGAATCTTATCTAAAAATTTTACCATTATTGCAGTTTGGCGATCGCCCCTTTAGCCACCAACACCTCACCAGTCACCAAATCCCGCACCGTCGCCAACAAAACTCGCCTTTCGTCCACCTCAAAACTCACCGAAACCCGATCGATTCCCAACACCCCCGGCGGACTCAAATGGGCCACACAAACCTCCTGATGGTGGCTTTCCAGAGAGCGAAAATCCGTCTGTTTGTTGAGCAAACTGCTCGTCATTTGCCCTTTTTCGTTAAAAATAACCTCCGCTTGCAATACCTCCGCAACTTCCCCAATATCTAACCGAATTTCCCTTTGCCCTTCAATTGCCACTTGCAGCGTCAACTCTTCGGAACTTTCACAGGGATACTTCAGTTCCTTGCTAAATATCGGCGAATAAACATAAGCTTTAGCGTAAGGTTCCCAGAGGCGAATTGCATAGCTGTGGCGCAAATAATCGTCAACACTCGCTAATTGTGTCAACCCTAAAGCACCGTGCGCCACTGCTTCAAAAGGCTTGTCTGTTTGGACTTTTGACCGCCCAAAATACGAAACCACTAAATTAGATACAGCCGGAATTAGAGAAGTTCCTCCTACCAGCAAAACCTGTTCGATATCTGCTTTGCCGATACCTTTTCCCAGTGCAATGCTCAGCACTTCATCTAAAGCTTGCCGCAACTGTTCTAACAACTGCCTAGATTCCAGAATTTCCTCAAGTTTCTCTCGGTTTAGCTGCAAGTCGTAAGACATAAAATTTTCATCGTCAAACCAACTTTCCTTCGCCTCATTAACTTGAGAAATTTGAATTTTTAACTTTTCCGCTATTTCTAATAAATTTGGCCAGCCCACCCCGCCAACTTCTGCCCGCGACGAACCAATTTGCCGCAAATAATCTTCGACAATCCAGATGTCAATATCTTCGCCGCCGACATAAGCATCGGATTTTGCCAACACTTCGGCACGCATTAAATTTGGACTTGGAGATTGGCTATTTTTGACTGAGGAAGAAGGGGCAGTACGAACTAAACTTAAATCTAAAGTTCCGCCGCCAAAATCAACTACTAAAACTAGAGAACCGGGGCGTTTTACTGCATATCCCAGGGCGGCGGCTGTGGATTCATCTATTACCTGAACTTCCACAACTCCTAAATTTTCTCCTAAGTCACGAAACCAATCTAGATATCGCTCAAATGCTCCAACGGGGACTGTAAAAATTACTTTGTCTGGCTGTATATTTTGTAAATATAATTGTTTCCAAATAGTTGTGATAAACTGTTCTGCTACTGATTCTGATGTGTAGGTTTTTCCATCAAGATTGCGGGGTGGGGGCTGAAAGTCGGCAGCTAAATTGCGTTTAAAAGCTTTGAAAAAGCGGTCGGGCTGGGATTGTCCCAAACGCTGCGATCGCACTTTTTCTCCCAATATTAACTCACCCGCACTTTTCACAAAGACTAAAGTCGGTACTACAGGTATTTCTCGGACATCTTCACTCGGTTTGTGCGTTTTGAAAATGCGGGATATCTCGCCTAATCTCAAAGTTTCTGGTGTTTGCGTATCCGGATTGAGAATGCAGACAACTGTGTTGCTGGTGCCGAAGTCAATTGCAACTGTAGTCATGTTGATTTTAGATTTTAAATTTAATTTTTTATTCCCGCTGGAAGGGTGCGACTAACTTTAGCAGGAGCAAGAATTTGCTCTCCATCCCGATAACCGACAAACCGAATATAAACTAATTCTCCTTCTGTTATATCCTCAACATCCGGCTGGTGCAACTGCGGATTGTAAGTCACTTGTTCCCAGGCAGAACCGATTGTTTCAAAATCCCAGCTTAACAAGAGATTTTCTAAGGGAGTAAACAAAGCTGAGAGATTTTTGGCGGGCATATCTGGCTTGGCTTCTGCCATTTTGCGGGCGGCGGGATAGTTAGTTAACAAAGTTTGCAACTGTTCAAAGGTAGCGCGGCGAAAATCGGCAGTTAGTTGAGTTTTTTGCTGCTGCAGTTCTTCTCGCAGCCGGAAACACTGCTGCCTCAATTCTTCTATTTCGGTGGGATTAGTTGTGATTGTAGCCGATATTGGCAGCGCGTTCAAAGTGCGATCGAACTCTTGGAAATTCAAATTCAACACTGTTGCCAGCCGCCTCAGTTGGTCTAGCGTGAGTTTTCCCACATCTCCCTGCCGCACTAAGCGCACCCCAAAGCGACTTAAGCCTGCTTTTTCGCCTAAGTCTTGCCAATCGAGAATGTCTAGCTGATTCATGCGTTCCCGCAGAATTGTATCGTACTTAAACTCGATCGCATCTCCCGCCTCAGATGCAGCATAAAGGTAGACTAAAATTAGAAAAATGCCCCCGATAGCCAGCGCGAAGCTGAAGGCAGGCAGTGTTGTTACATCAACTGTTGCACCGAGGATCTCAAACATCTTTAACTCTTCTAAACTTGTTTTAAAGTCTGCGTTTGTTCCACGCTCAAATTTTCTTCGCCTTCGTAGTATTCTGGCAGCAAGTCTTGAGATTCTACTTTTCCGAGGGCTTTTTCAATTCCGGCGGTGGTTTCGGTGCAACTCGAACCGGTGGCGTTGAGGACGGTTTCGGTAATTTTGCCGTCTTTGCCGATGCGGTATTCTATTTGGCGGTATTCTGCCATAATTCTGCCTCTTGGTTTAATGCTTGAGTGTTGACCGTTGAGTGTTGAGTTATATTATAGATTCTATTTACCAATTATTCTAATGAATTTTTGTAGCGACAATGCAACCGGGGTTTCGCCGGAGATTATGGCTGCGATTGCAGCGGCTAATTCCGGTGCTGTGAAGTCTTACGGAGATGATGAATATACACAGCGTTTGCAAGTTAAATTTTCGGACTTGTTTGAGACATCGGTGACAGTTTTTCCTGTAGCAACAGGTTCTGCTGCTAATTCTCTGGCCCTTGCGGTTGTGACTCCTCCTTACGGGGCTGTTTACTGTCACGCGGAATCTCATATTAATCTAGATGAATGCGGCGCGCCGGAGTTTTTTACAGGCGGTGCAAAGTTAGTAACAGTAACAGGAAATCATGGTAAAATAGAGGCAGAGACTTTAGGAAAAATGCTCGATCGCGCTGGTGCAGGTGTCGTCCACCACGTACAGCCCGCAGCCGTCAGCATCACTCAAGCAACGGAAGCCGGCACAGTCTACAATCCAGCGGAAATTTCCCACATTTCGGAAGTGGTTCGCGATCGCAATTTGCACCTGCACATGGATGGAGCTCGCTTTGCCAATGCTGTCGCCAGTCTTGGCTGTTCTCCGGCGGATGTAACTTGGCGCGCTGGTGTAGATATTCTATCGTTTGGAGCGACCAAAAACGGCGCGATGGCTGCAGAAGCTGTGGTGTTTTTTAATCAAGAATTAGCAAAGACTTTCCCTTTTTACCGCAAGCGCAGCGGGCATCTTTTATCGAAAATGCGGTTTTTGTCGGCGCAGTTGGAAGCGTATATAACGGATGATTTGTGGCTGAAGAATGCGGCTCATGCAAATAATATGGCAGCTAAGTTAGCGCAAGGTTTGGCAGGAGTTGACGGAGTTAAGTTTTGTCATCCAGTCGAAGCAAACGAAATTTTTATGCTGCTTCCAGAATCCCTGATTGCAGCAGCTTTGAATCACGGTTTTCAATTTTATCGATGGGATAAATCTACTGTCAGACTGGTAACAGCTTTTAATACTAAAGAAGAAGATGTTAATGCTTTCGTGGATTTTTGTAGGGGCGAGCTTTCCCATAATATTTAAAAGGATTTGTAGTGATGACTTTAGTCCTTCTGAAAATCTAAGGACTAAAGTCCTCACTACAAACCTACAGTTTAATAGGTTCAGGAATAGGTTCTGCAACTGCGGCTAGTTCCGGTTCAACTTCTTCGATGTGTGCTTCTAAAAGCGCCAGATTTCTCATGTTGGATTTATAAAAAGCATCGAAGATATCTCCTACTAAAGGTACTGAACCAACCACGGCTTCTAGACCGATATTGTAAATCATTTTCCCTAAAGTTTTTTGGGGGATGTTGAATTGAGTTGCTAAGTAAATTAAGTATGCGGAAAACGCGGTATCTACGATATCCCCAGCACCCGGAACTAAACCGATAATGGGGTCTAAACCAATGCGAAATTTAGTGCCGGGGATGCCAATGGCAGTATCCATCAGGCGGCTGAGTTTGCGGATGCGGTTGAGGGTGGCGAGACGCTCTATTTTGTTCATATTATTATTGTTGAACTAGGTTGAAAAATTGAAATCTGTCGGAAGACGGAAAAAACCATCTAGAAACCGCTCATTTTCCATCTTCGCTAATATGCTGAATTCCCCATTCGTGCATGGCATTAATAATCGGTTTGAGACTTTCGCCCAAAGGCGTTAGCGAATATTCAACTTTCGGCGGAACTTGCAGGTAAATTTCCCTGTGTACGATCGCGTCTGACTCCATTTCGCGCAGTTGCTGCGTCAGCATCTTCTGAGTAATGCCGTTGACAGCTCGTTGCAGCTCGTTAAAGCGCTTCACTCCTTGAAACAACTCCCGCAGAATCAAGACTTTCCAGCGCCCGCCAATCACCTCTAGAGTGCGTTCTACAGGGCAATTTGCTCGATCGACCTTTACTTCTTGGACTTGCATAGTATCTTTTTGGTAAGTACCGCACTGAAAAGTGCGTACTATCCATAATAGCTTGACTCGGTTTAAAATAAAAACATCAAAGAAATACCCGATAAATTTCACTGAGGATTGAGAAAATGATTACCGTCAGAAAAAGTGAAGCAAGAGGACACGCTAATCACGGTTGGCTGGACAGTTACCACACATTTTCTTTTGCTGGCTATTACGATCCAAATTATATGAATTTTCGCTCTTTGCGGGTAATTAATGAGGATGTTGTTAGCCCCGGCAGAGGTTTCGGCACTCACGGGCACAGCGACATGGAAATCATTACTTATGTATTAGAAGGAGCATTAGAACACAAAGATTCTTTGGGTACTGGTGCAACGATTAAACCCGGTGAAGTGCAGCGGATGAGTGCTGGTACGGGTATCCAGCACAGCGAGTTCAATCACTCGCAAACTGACCCGGTTCATTTGCTACAAATCTGGCTGTTACCGGATACAAATGGCTTGCAACCGAGTTACGAACAACGGGATTTTTCCGTAGCAGAAAGGCACGGAAAACTGCGCTTAGTGGCGGCGCGAGATGCGAGAGATGGTGCTGTGAAAGTGCATCAAGATGTTGATTTGTATGCGGCTGTTTTGGATAAAGACTCGCGGGTTTCTCATGCTTTGCAGCCGAATCGCCATGCTTGGGTGCAAGTGGCTCGCGGTTCAGTTGTACTCAACGGTTTGACTTTGAAAAATGGCGACGCTGCGGCGGTTAGCGATGAGTCTGAGTTGGTTGTTCAAGCTACGGCAGATGCTGAATTTTTGCTGTTTGATTTAGCATAAAATTGAATGCGAAATCCCCGAATTCTTGGAGAATTCGGGGATTTCATTAGGTGGCATCTGCTGATAGCTCAAAAGGATTTCAATAATTAACAGAAATATTCTTTTTAGGTCGTCCGCCTTTCTTGCCATTTTTCCGTGCTGCTGCGGATTTAGAGCTTGAAATTGCCTGTCCTCCCTTCCTACCTAATTCAGCCATCCAAGATTTTGTGCCAAAAATACCTGTTACAAGTTCGGGAATGCCAAAATCAACATCTAAGCTTTCCCAGTGTACGCTGCTGCCAGAAGGAGGCAGCCAAACATCAGCAAGCTGTTCTGGTGAAGCACCTTCTAAGCCTTGTGCCAGTTTTGGAGGAAAACAAAAAATAGCGCCGTTTTTCAGTTTGATCGTAATTAAATCTTCAGACTGATTGTAATACACGGATTCGGCGCGGGGTTCTGTAGCCTCGGCTTGTTTCCATGCTTCTTTGGCTTTGGTTATTTGCTCTCGGAGATTTTCCTCGGTTAACTCTTTGTCCCAGTTCTTAAATGCCATTTATTCCTCTTTTGTCACTTGCGACATTAAACATTTTCCAACTCTTCTCCCAGATGGATTCTGTCTTTCCGGTAACGAAAGACAGAATCTCTCATAAACTTAAGGCGGAACTACTGGTTTTACAGTAGCTTGAGATTGGTAAATAAATTTTATTTTTTCCATAGTCATTGATGTATTTCTTGCCATTTGGTTAACAACATTTCTTGATTATCGGCTACTAATCTAAGAGCGATCACTATATCTTTCTCCTTTATTCGATCGTGTGCGTAAACGAAGCTAGGAGCTTGTTTTTCAGTGCCAATATTAATTTTGATTTCCATCTGGTTCTTATCATTTTTTCTACCTTTGAAGATGTGGACGTGAGCTGGAATATGGTCGTTAGTATAAATATACACAAATAGATTGTTCTGGCGGTCTTCAAGAACTTTGGGCATCAGACGCTGTTCTCCAACGTGAGGGTTTGCAGGACTTATGCACAGCCTGCCTGTAGTAGGAGCAATCGCCCCCCTTGTTGCCCCTATTTTTTGGATTGTGGCATAAGCCCTAATTGCATAATAACCGAAGCGTTGGGTTTTGTCAAGTGACGCATTCTACTAATACTTGTGCGTAGGGTGCGTCAGCGCGAAGCTAACAATCTGGTAAAAAATCATCAATCCTGACGCACCTTTTGCTGTTGCCTGGGATTGTGTTAAGCGGACTGTGAAGAACATGATACTTAATCATGGGTTACTACTTAGGAAATAAGTAAATAGGAGGAAGAAAGTAAATTTTATTTGTGGTATTTTTTCTAAGGCTAAGTCTTTAGGATAAATTTTTATGCAACAAAACCCGATCGCCAGAAAGCATCTTGTTTGGAGCCTGATCACTGGTTTAGCAGTCGGCGCGATCGCAGGCGCACCCATCGGCTGGATGGCTAATGGGTATTTTTCCGAGCAGCGTTTGGCTCAAATTCTGATTTGCCGAGAAAAGAATAGAGATCAGCCAGTTGCTATTGTTGAGGCTAGGTGCGGTTCCCGATTCTAAATTTTTCTGCTAGCCAGAGGGCTGTGTCAAATATTTTTAGGCTTGTGCGAATGTCGAAAGTTCGATCGCGCAGGCGTTTTGGCGTTTTCAACCGTAAATATGCCACAAACCGGAAAAGTTATCCGTCGGTTGATATGTTGGTATGTTAAATTGACACAATAATGAATTACAGCAGAACAATTCCGGCTATTTTGAGTGCTACGATCGCCCTAAGTTCGATCGCCCTTATTCCACTCACATCACCTCAAATCGCCCTAGCCTTAACCGCCGACGCAGTAAAAACCGTCGCCAAACAAATTACCGTTCGCATCCAAGGGCCAAAAGGCGGTTCAGGAGTAATTTTAGAGAAACAAGGTAGCACATACTATATTCTTACCAACTGGCACGTAGTCGATAAAGCAGGCGATTACGAAGTTGTAACTCCCGACGGCAAAGCTCACTCTGTATCATACAATCTCATCCGGCGAATGCCCGGTGCTGATTTAGCGATCGTCCCTTTCAGCAGCGCTCAAAGCTACCCCCTGGCTCAATTAGCCAATTCCGCAGCAACTCCCGGAAAAAATGCCTATGTAGCCGGCTGGCCGACATCCGGCGGTTCCCTGAGACAGCCGATTTTCATCGCCACCGAAGGTCAGCTTACCGGCCGTCAGACTCCCTGGAACGGTTATACTTTGGTATACAACAACTTAGTGAGAGCGGGCATGAGCGGCGGGCCAGTGCTCGACGACGCGGGGCGAGTTGTGGCAATTAACGGCATTGTTAGGTTAGAGGAAAATTCCGATAAAATCGTGGCGGCGGGGATAGAAATCAATACTTTCATGAAATGGCGATCGACTGTTTCGCTGCCTGCACTTCCCCAATCGCCAACAGCCACAAACCCGAAAACTCCTGTGAATAATGCGCCTCGGAAGTCTGGAAGCGCGATCGCCTTTGTCGCCACAAATAGCCTCAAAGGATCTTCGGAAGTTGTGAGTTCCCTTACTCTTGCTTCCGCTTATTTTACCACAGGAAATAGCAACGGTACAATCTCAGTTTGGAATTTTCCCAGCGGGCAATTAAAAACTACGCTACAAGGACACACGGAATCGGTAAATGCACTGGCTGCGAGTGCGGACGGAAAAGTGTTAGCTAGCGGCAGCGACGACAAAACTGTAAAAATTTGGAATTTAGAAACAGGCGCGGTTATACGCACTTTGAGCGGGCATTCTGGGGCTGTTTCGAGTGTTGCCGTTAGTCCTGATGGTCAATTTGTAGCGAGTGGCAGTTGGGACAAAACGATTAAGATTTGGAACGCTAAAACGGGGGAGTTGCTGCGGACTTTGACCGGGCATTCTGGGTTGGTGAATGCTGTTGCAATCAGTCCCGATAGCAAAACTTTAGCTAGCGGCAGCAAAGACGGTTCAATTAGGTTGTGGAATTTAGCTAGCAGTCAAGCAATTCGCACGATTAGCGGCAAAAACTTGGCTGTTTTGTCCCTAGCTTTTACTCCCGACGGCAAGAGTTTAGCGGCGGGAAACAGCAATGGTACAATCGGTTTGTGGAATGTCGGAAACGGGCAGTTAATTCGACGTTTGAGCGGGCATACCGATGGAGTTTGGTCGGTGGCATTCAGTCGGGATGGCACTACGCTGGTTACTGGAAGTTGGGATAAGAGTGTGAAACTTTGGGATGTGCGATCGGGCGATTTGAGAGGTAATTTGAGCGGTCATGCTGGCTATGTTAGCGCTGTGGCGATTAGCGCAGATGGTAAGACTATTGTTAGTGCGGGTTGGTTGGGGGAAATTAAGATTTGGAAAAGGAGTTGAGATTTTTTTGATTTAACCGCAGAGGGCGCAGAGGGCGCAGAGGAAGAGTAGAGAGAACAGGGTTTGCATTTGATTGAGTGGTGTTATACGATCGAGATATTTTGGATAAAAAAATGAGTGGACTAAAGACTAAATTGCCAACTGATATCTGGGTAGCAGCAACTTGGGAAGAGTTCATCGCAATGGCAGATGACCCAGCTTACAGTAAAGCCAAATGCTATTACCGCAACGGACAAATGAGGATTGAAACTATGTCAGTAGGGCCAGATCATTCACGAGATAATGCGATCGCACTTTTGGCAATTAACCTATTTTGCACTATCAAGGGTATTGCTGTTAACGGATTCAATAAATGTAGCTACCGGAAAACAGGAGTACGAGAGTGTCAGCCAGACCTATCTTACTACATTGGAGAAAGAGCGCAATTAGCACCTAAAGGAACTTCGATCGCAAGTCTTGACGTTACCCCACCGCCAGATTTGGTCATAGAAGTTGCTGACTCAACTTTGGCTGATGATATCGGTGAAAAACGGTTGCTTTACGAAGAACTAAAAGTCGCTGAATATTGGGTAGTAGACGTACAGAAATCCGAAATTCTTGCCTTTGCTATTATTGCTGATAATGGCAGTCGGCGGATTGTTAAATCTGAAGTTTTGCCGGGATTAACTATTGATGTCTTGGAAGAGGCTTTGCGGCGGAGTCGCACTGAAGATCAAGCACAGGTAGGGGCTTGGTTGTTGGCTCAATTTCAGCAGCAGTAATCCAAATAGAAAGCGATCGCCCTCTCTGCAAAAAAGCGCGATTGTCCAACCTACTTTATCTTAATTCCCGAAGCTAAACTACTAAATCTTCGATCGAGAATTTCAATAAGTCGCACAGGGCTTTCATCTGTGCTGGGTATAGCTTGGGGACGTGTCTCTCAGTTTCCCAGTTGATGACCGTTGACTGCACAACTTTACACGCTCTTGCCACTTGTATGCGAGTTAAATTTAAACTTTCGCGTCGTATTCTTAGCTTTTGCCCCAGCGTCATTATCTATCCCTCATTCAGTTGACTATATGTATTCAGTTGACTGTATATAGTCAACTGAATATCTACAGTCAATTGACTATATTTAGTTAATTTTTTTAAACAATTTTTGTAAATAACTATTGACTCGATATAAAAAAGTTGGTAGAAATAATGCTTATAAATAACCTAATTTCTCTAGCCTTATATAGAATTAGGAAATTTGTGTGCAAAGCCTGAAACAAGTCAAAAGCCAGTCCGCGCCCTCGACAAGCATTGAACTGGCTTTGGCTCCAATACTAAATGGAGACAAGCTTAATTATGCCTTATAAAGACCGCCTCAACAAGTGGTTGGTTGTTCGCCTGCTTCCCAATATGCAGCGAATCACTGTAGCCCATTTCTTCAGGCATTCCGATGCTGACGGCTATCTGCGGATTATCCGGCAGTTAATCCCCAATGCTCAATTTGTGATTGTTTTTAATGCCGATATCAACCTAGAAACAGCCCCGCGTCTGTAGCGAAGGCAGCTAGTTGAGGGTTCGGTTAGGCACGGACTCTACTGGTAGGGTGCGTCAGGTGGTAGCGATTCGATGCACATCGGCTAATCATTTCCGCGCGCCGCACCCTACTAGCTAGCATTTTGCTTCAAAGTCCGATCGACACTTATGATAGATTTAGTTCTTGCCAGACTACACTGGAAGACAAAATCAAATTAAAAATTTCGCCATAAATTTCGATCGACCCGCCGATCGGGCGGGACTCTCCACTTCGTGGAACAGGCGTCCTGCCTGTGGTTGGCAAAGTAAATCTAAAATCTAAAACCTAAAATCGCGTGACTTCTGACAAATGATTGAAGTAGAACACTTAAGCAAAACTTACGGTTCGACCGCAGCGATCGCGGACGTGTCTTTTTCGGTCGAATCAGGAGAAATTCTGGGTTTTTTGGGGCCAAACGGCGCGGGGAAAACCACAACCATGCGGATTTTGGCGGGATATTTGCCCGCATCCAGCGGTACTGCCCGCATCGCCGGCCTCGATGTTCACGAAAACTCGATGGCCGTCAGACAGCGCATCGGCTATCTGCCGGAAAACCCGCCGCTTTATCCAGAAATGACTGTGGAAGGGTTTCTGTTTTTTGTGGCGCGGATTAAGCAAGTACCTGCAGGCGATCGCGCGCAACGAATCACATCCGCGATCGAACGCTGCGGCCTGGTTGATAAACGCAAAGTTTTAATCCGCAAACTTTCTAAAGGATTTCGTCAGCGCGTCGGTATCGCGCAGGCGATCGTCCACGATCCACCAGTTATTATCTTAGATGAACCAACCGTCGGCCTCGACCCGCGACAAATTATCGAAGTCCGCAATTTAATCAAAAGCCTTGGCGGCCAGCACACAATCATCCTTTCCACGCACATTCTGCCGGAAGTCAGCATGACTTGTAACCGCGTTACCATCATCAATCGCGGTAAAATCGTCGCAGCAGGTAGTCCCGAAAATTTGATGGGAGAGTTGGCAGTGGGAGAGGGTTACGAACTCGAAGTTGAAGGCGAGGCGGAATTGGTAAACAGTCTGCTGTTGCCTTCTTTGGAAAATTTGCCGGGAGTTCGATCGATCGAATTGATTCCAAGCCAGCAATTTTTAGTTAATCGCTACCGCCTGCGGGCCTTGTGCGAACAGGAAAGAGAACCCGGACGACAAATTGCCACAGCTATCATCGACTCTGGATTTGGGCTCTGCGAAATGCGCCGCTCTCGCGCTACTTTGGAAGATGTGTTTTTAAGGCTGACAGCGGCTGAAAAGAAACCGGAAGAAAATCTGGTTCACAGCGAACCGGAGGTCGATCGAAATCTGCAAGAAGCCACAGAAATTCAAGATTCGATCGCGGATTCTCATCAATTGCAATCACAATCGATCGCGGATTCTCATCAATTGCAATCACAATCGATCGCGGATTCTCATCAATTGGAATCGCAACCGATTGCGGATTCTCATCAATCGGAATTACAACCGATTGCGGATTCTCATCAATCGGAATTACAACCGATCGCGGATTCTCATCAATCGGAATTACAACCGATTGCGGATTCTCATCAATCGGAATTACAACCGATTGCAGACAATCTGCCAGTTTCAGATAAACCAGAATCTCTCTATGATTCTCATTCAGCATCGGAACCAGTTGCAGAAACTGAAGAGTTGCTTTATGATTCTCATTCAGCATCGGAACCAGTTGCAGAAACCGTACAGCCGATAGAACTTTCTCCACCCGAATTAGAACCAGTTGCAGAAACCGTAGAGTTGAGAGAAGATCCTCAACCAGAATCAGAACCAGTTGCAGAAACCGTAGAGTTGAGAGAAGGGAAGCATCTCAGTTTGGGTGTCACAGGAACCCGAGCATCTTACTCGCTACAGATATCTAAACAAGCAAGCAGAATGCTCACTTTTGTAAAAAACATTTTTTACAAAAGTGAGATACTCCCTATAGAACCTTCTCCACCAGCACCCGTTGCCGAAAATATAGAAGTTGTAGAAACAGAAGAGTCGATCGCACTTTCTCAACCAGAATCCGAACCAGTTGTAGAAACCGTAGAGTCGATCGACTATTCTCAACCAGAATCCGAACCAGTTGTCGAAAATCGGCAAGTTTCAGAAACCGTAGAGTCGATCGACTATTCTCAACCAGAATCCGAACCAGTTGTCGAAAATCGGCAAGTTTCAGAAACCGTAGAGTCGATCGACTATTCTCAACCAGAATCCGAACCAGTTGTCGCAATACAAGAGTCGATCGACTATTCTCAACCAGAATCCGAACCAATTACAGAAACACCAGAGGAAATAAGCGATTTAGAACCAGAAATGCAGCCAGTGGCAGATTTTCTGGAAAATGTAGAAAGACAAGAATCTATCGAACATCCTCAACCAGAACCGGTTGTCGAAAATTTGCTCATTGTCGAAACGGTAGAGTCGCTAGAGCCTTCTCAACCAGAACCGGTTGTCGAAAATCTGCTCATTGTCGAAACGGTAGAGTCGCTAGAGCCTTCTCAACCAGAACCGGTTGTCGAAAATCTGCTCATTGTCGAAACGGTAGAGTCGCTAGAGCCT
>NZ_JAUBRH010000002.1:142969-276069 GCF_036701775.1 Microcoleus sp. N9_A2
CTTCTCAACCAGAACCGGTTGTCGAAAATCTGCTCATTGTCGAAACGGTAGAGTCGCTAGAGCCTTCTCAACCAGAATCCGAACTGATTTTAGATGCGCCAAAGTCGCTAGAGCCTTCTCAACCAGAATCCGAACCAGTTGTAAAAAATCGGCCACTTAAAAAAAAGCCACAACCGAGTAGCGATTCTCGACCAGAAGAGCCACCTCTTACCAAAAAGCGACAAATAGAAAAACAACAACAGGACAGTGACGACAGCGAAACACCACCCGCAGGCGACTCAGAATGAACCAATTACCAATGGCCAATTACCCATTCCCAAATCCTAAATGTTAGTAATGATTAGTAATATTGTCGCAATTTACCGCAAAGAACTACAAAGCTATTTTGCCTCGCCATTAGCCTATGCCATCGCAGCAGTCTTTTGGCTAATCACCGGCTACTTTTTAATAGCCATCCTCCTCGCCCCCGACGGGTTGATTCCCCAAATCGGCCAGCGAGACCAAATGGGAATTACCGAACCTCCCATAGACGTAGCCTACGAATTCCTGCAACTATTTCTGCGAATAATGGGTTCCCTTTCCTTGTTCGTATTACCCGCACTCTCAATGGGACTTTATGCAGAAGAACGCAAACGTGGCACCTTAGAACTATTAGCCACATCGCCATTAACAAACTGGGCAGTTGCTACCGGCAAACTCCTCGGCGTTTTAACATTTTATACCACAATGTTGCTGCCCCTGCTGTTCTGCGAGGCGATCGCCCTCAGTTCCTCAACCCCACCCGTACCCCCCGGAGTTCTTTTGCTAGGACACGGCGGCTTAATATTACTAGCAGCAGGAGTATTGTCCCTCGGAATGTTTATTTCCTCCCTCACCGACAGCACAATTTTATCCGCCATCCTCACCTTCACTCTAGTATTATTTCTCTGGGTGATCGATGCAGCCGCCGTCGGTATCGGTGGTCCCTTCGGAACAGCATTAGGACATTTGTCCCTCCTAACAAATTACACCAATCTTGTCAAGGGAGTTTTCGATACCAGCAGTTTAATTATGTTTGCCAGTTACATCATTTTAGGAGTATTTCTGACCGCCCAATCCATCGATGCCTTGCGATATCAGCGTTCTTAAAAGTATCAGGCAAGGCTTCGGGGAATAAAGAGGAAAGAGTGGGAAAATAGGAGATTTGGAGAGTTGCACATTAAAGGAGACACCACCAATGCCCACCCTTCGACTTCGCGAGCGGGCAACATGCCCAATGCCCTGTTTGGCCAATGCCCCATTCCCAATTAATGTTAGTTATTCCACTAATTTCTTGAAATAATGAGATTTATCAATCCAAAAATCGACTTTGCGTTCAAAAAAATATTCGGTTCCAGCGACAGCAAAGACATCCTGATTAATTTTTTAAACGCCATCCTTTATGAAGCACAGCCTGTCATCGAAGACTTAGAAATAATCAACTCCCAACCAGAACCTCAAACTCTCGCAACCCAAGACACACACCTAGATGTCAAAGCCACAATTAACGGCGGCAGAATCGCCCTAGTTGAAATTCAACTCCTCAACGTGCCTTCCTTCGGCAATAGAGTTTTGTACAACGCTGCCAAAAGCTACAGCCAGCAATTAACAGGAAAAGAACGCTACGAAAGACTAAAAACAGTAATTTCTTTAAAAATTGCCGACTTTGAAATGTTTGAAAATCAGCCGGAATTTATGTCACGGTTTGTTTTCCAAGAAAAAGAGCAACAGTTTGAGTGTCCAGATACTGAAATAGAATTAGTATTTATCGAACTGCCCAAATTTAGCAAGGAATTAGCAGAATTACAAACAACCGCCGACCAATGGATTTACTTTCTCGAAAATACCAGCACTTTGGAGACAGTACCAGAAACACTCAGTGCAGTTCCCGAAATTCAGAAAGCTTTTAGAATTGCCAGCGGGGAAAACTTCACTCAGGAAGAATTAAATGAATTGCAGAAGCAAGAACTGTGGATTCAAGACCAGCAGATTGCCATAGATGTAGCAAGAGAACAGGTGACAAAAACCGCTCAACTCTCGTTAATATTGCGTCAGCTAGTGCGGCGTTTAGGCACAATACAACCGGAAACCGAAAACTGCATCCGTCAATTAGGTATACAGGAATTAGAAGAACTAGGAGATGCCGTGCTGGATTTTAACAATCCGTCAGATTTAACAGCATGGTTGCAGACTAATGCGATATAGAATAACATCCTCGACCCGGAAAATTTTCCCTCAATATTTACATTATGAAAATTAGCAAAACAAATTGGAAATACGTTTTTTTGCTGGGCCCCCTCCTCATCGCAGCGGGGGTAACAGCAGCACTTGTATCTGGAGTATGGGACCCCCTGACAGTCGGTTTAGTTATTGCCGGAGCAGTGACGATCGCACTTTGGCTGCTATATTTGAGTTACGAACAAAGCTTTTGGGGGCAGCGTTCCACTCAAGCGGGCACCAACGCCCTGATTGCCACCCTCGCCGTCTTTGTGATTCTCGGAGTAATTAACTTCATAGCCGTTCGCTATCCCGTCCGCATCGACTTAACCGAAAGCCAACAATTTACCCTTGCCCCCCAGACTCAACAAATACTGCGAAACCTGCAACAAACAGTCAAAGTTTGGGTATTTGACCCCATCCAAAACCCCCAAATCAAAGAATTGTTGCAAAGCTACAAACGCGAGGGAGGCGAAAAGTTTCAATTCGAGTTTGTTGACCCGCAGGCCCAACCGGGAAAAGCGCGGGAATTTAGTATTACTAGCATCGGAGAAGTTTACCTGCAATCCGGCGAGAAAAAACAGGTACTGCAAAAAGGTGGCACTACTTTTGGTAGCGACCCAAATCAAGGGCTTTCAGAGATCAAACTTACCAATGGCTTAGAAGAAATCCTGAGCACTCGCGTTGCTACAGTTTACTTTTTGCAAGGCAAAGGAGCCCGCCCGCTAAAGGAAGGTCAAGGCGGAATTCAGCAAGCTGAAAAAGCTCTGAAAGATAAATACTACAACGCCCAAACGCTGAATTTGACAGAACGAAAAGAAGTGCCAGAAGATGCAGATGCTTTAATCGTTCCGGGGCAGGACAAACCGTTTTCCGATACAGAAATTAAAGCACTAAAAGCTTATCTCGATCGTGGCGGCAGTTTATTGTTAATGGTAGACCCGGCAATTGATACGGGATTGGACAAAATGCTGCAAGAATGGGGCGTAAAACTAGACACCCGTTTGGCCATCGATGCTTCGGGCACTGGTCAAAGATTTGGTCTGGGCCCCACGGTTCCCACCGTCAGGCGCTACGGCGAACATCCGATTACTCAAAGTTTTGGCAACGGTATTTCATTTTATCCATTTGCGCGTGCTTTGGAAACCTCGCCAGTAGAAGGGATAGAGGAAAAACCGCTGATTTGGACGAGTCAGGAAAGTTGGGCGGAAAGCGATTTGACGACTAAGAAATTGGAGTTCGATCAGAAGACCGATCGACAAGGCCCGCTATTATTAGGTGTGGCTTTAGTGCGATCGTCCACTGACAGCACTCCCTTAAAGCCCTCACCTTCACCAACACCGGTCACGCCTTCACCCCAAGCATCTCCGACAACTTTACCGTCGCCGATAGATTCACCATCACCGATAGATTCACCATCACCGATAGATTCACCATCACCGATAGATTCACCATCACCGACAACTTCACCATCACCGACAACTTCGCCATCACCGACAACTTCACCATCACCGACAACTTCGCCATCACCGATAGATTCACCATCACCGACAACTTCACCATCACCGACAACTTCACCATCACCGACAACTTCACCATCACCGACAACTTCACCATCACCGACAACTTCGCCAACAGCTTCCCCAATCAGCTATTCGGTGATTGTCTCGCAAGAAGCTACGCCTCCAGCATTACCGACGACTTCGCCAACACCGACAGCATCTCCCACAGAATCTCCGGAAAGTTCGCCAACACCAACACCCACAGCATCTCCCAGTCCAACGGCAACTCCTTCTGTGCCTTCAACTCCTAGAAAAACATCGCGAATGGTAGTAATTGGCACATCTCAATTTGTGACTAACGGTTGGTTTGACCAACAACTCAATAGCGACGTGTTTCTCAATTCAGTCAGTTGGTTGAGTAAACCAGACCAACAAAGCTTTTCTATCAGTCCGAAAAAAGCTACCAACCGCCGCGTTAACATGACTACCATCCAAGTAGGATTGCTGGTTTTAGCTTGGCTAATGTGGCCTTTACTCGGACTTGGAATTGGCGGCGCTATCTGGTGGAAGAGAAGATAAGTTAGTTGACTGTTGACGGTTGTCAGTTGACAGTTGACAGTTGACAGTTGGCAGTTGTCAGTTGACTGTTGTCAGTTGTTATTAATAACAGACTCCCCAATACCCAATGCCCAATTCCCAATGCCCAATGCCCAATTCCCAGTTACTATGAAATTGCAGAAAAATACATTAGTATTGATAGCCGTCGCGTTGAGCATGACTGGGTTGGTTGCTTTGTTCGAGATGCAAGTATCTCCGAAACAGGAAGCCGCTAAGGAAGAAAAACAGAAAATTTTTGCTTTTAACTCCGATCGCATACAATTCTTTACAGTCAAAACTCCCGAAAAAATCTTGACTTTTGAGCGAGTTTATGCTACAAAAGGAGGCAAGTCTAGCTGGGAAATGAAATTGCCAGTGCAAGCACACGCGAGTCAGGCATCGGTGGATTTCTTGCTAGACAGGCTGGCAACAGGAAAGAGCGATCGCACGATTAATACTACTGCGGCTAAACTCCCAGAATTCGGTCTAGACAAACCCCAAGCTACAGTCACAGTCAAGCTGGACAACCAGGAAACTCATCGTTTAGTTTTAGGCAAAACAGACTTTAGCGGCCGCTTCTTGTACGCTCAAGCCAATCCGCCGGAAGCGCCCCCTCAAAATTCAGCCGAAAATTTGCCCGTGCTGCTAGTGCCTTTTGACTTTAAAAATGCCGTCCAGCGACCTTTGTCAGAGTGGAAAAAAGCAGAAGAACCCAAAACAGATAAACCGCAAAAACCATCCCCCACGCCAAGTCCTGAGAATAAATAGATGGCAGTTCTATCTGAGATGTTGCACGATTCTCAATAAGTCTTTTATGAACAGGCTTTCCGGCCTGTTCCACAAAGAGTGAATTTTCTTGTGGAACAGGCCGGAAAGCCTGTTGCTGAGAATGGTGCGCTCTGAGATAGAATTTAAAGAACAAATCCCAAAACCTGTTACATCGAACATTCCTCACCTAAAATACAGAAAAGTCTAAACTTAAACTGTATTTAAGTGGCGTGCATTACCCCCAGGAAAGGGCGAATATGTTTCAGACAGCACTCAACCAAGGTACGACAGCAACGGATACAGCGCTTGACGTTGAACTCCGCAAGGTCTTTAAGGTATTTAACGGCGAAACCGCAGTTCGCGGAGTTGACATCAGCATTCGACAAGGAGAATTTTTTAGTATTCTCGGCCCCTCCGGCTGCGGCAAGACTACGACGCTGCGTTTAATCGCTGGCTTCGAGACTCCCTCGGCGGGCGAATTGATGATTCGGGGCCAGTCGATGACCAACACTCCAGCTTACCGCCGTCCGGTCAATACCGTGTTTCAAAGCTATGCTTTGTTCGGACACATGAATGTCTGGGACAATATCGCTTTTGGACTGCGGATTAAAAAGCTGGGGAAAGCGGAAATTGAAGAACGGGTACGGGAAGTTTTGCAATTGGTGAAAATGGAATCTTTCGCCAATCGGTTTCCCGGTCAAATGTCGGGCGGCCAGCAGCAGCGGGTGGCTTTGGCGAGAGCTCTGGTAAATCGACCGGCGGTACTGCTGCTAGATGAACCGCTGGGGGCTCTAGATTTGAAGTTGCGGAAGCAGATGCAGTTGGAACTGTCGAATTTGCATCAAGAATTAGGCTTGACTTTTGTGATGGTGACTCACGACCAAGAAGAGGCGATGAGTCTGTCAGACAGGATTGCGGTGATGCACGAGGGCAGAATTGAGCAAATTGGTTCACCCGAAGAAATTTATGAGTGTCCGCAGACGGCTTTTGTGGCGGATTTTATTGGGGATACGAATTTGTTTTCTGGTACGGTGGAGTCGATCGACCGATCGACTCTCACAGTTCGCACCTCGGCCAATCTGAAAATAATCGTTCAGCAGTCAGATATGTGGAATGGTGTCACAGGCGACTCTGTGGTAGTCAGCGTCCGGCCGGAAAAAGTATATTTGAATCTATACCAGCCGGAAGTGTCGGTCAACTGTTTTGAAGGGCGGCTCAAAAATACTATGTACATGGGCACTCACGTTCATTATGTGGTTGAGTTGACCTCGGGCGATAAAATTACGGTGCGCCAGCCAAATACCGGCGGCTCTTTCCCAGACCAGAACACGCCGATTTATGCTTACTGGGGAACTACTGATTGCCTTGCTTTGGGCGATCGAAAATAATGAGGGAGAATGGGAGAGGGGGAGAATGGGAGAGGGGGAGAGAGGGAGAGAGGGAGAGAGGGAGAGAGGGAGAATGGGAGAGAGGGAGAATGGGAGAGAGGGAGAATGGGAGAGAGGGAGAATTCCCAATTACCAATCCTCAATTACCAATTCCCAATGCCCAATTCCCAATTACCAATTACTAATTCCCAATTACTAATTCCCAATTACTAATTCCCAATTACTAATTCCCAATGCCCAATTCTCAATTACCAATTCCCCAATCTAAAATCTAAAATCTAAAATCTAAAATCTAACTGTGCCTCCGACTAACTTACCAATTTCCAGGATTTTCCCGGCTAATTCTACACGCCGTCAGTTCCTAAAAAATTCGGCGGCGACAATTTCCGGGTTAGCTCTTTCGAGTTGTGGCTGGCGACTTGCAGACGTACAATCTGCTCCTCCCGTCAAAGGTTCGGCAGACCAACTTTTCATCTATACTTGGGCAGGCTATACCGATAACGCTTTGCTTGATCGCTTTGCCGAAAAAACTGGCATTCGCGTAGTGGCCGACGTGTTTAGCTCCAACGAAGAGATGCTGGCGAGAGTTCAAGCCGGTGGCGCCCGCGCCTACAGCATCATTTACCCATCTGATTACATGGTGGTTCAAATGACGGAACTTGGGCTGTTAAGCCCATTAGACCACTCGATTTTGGGCGGGATTGATCGGCTCAAAAAACAGTTCCAAAACCCTGTCTATGACCCAGGAAATCGCTACAGTGTGCCTTTGAGTTGGGGAACCACAGGCTTGATTTACAACAGCGAACAACTCAAAGAAGAGCCAGAAGATTGGGACTATTTGTGGCAGCACAAACAAGAGTTAGCAAAGCGAATGACGCTGGCGAGTGATGTTCGAGAAGTCATGGGCGCTGCGTTGCGGATGCTGGGCTATTCTTTGAATTCTACGAACCAAGAGCAAGTGAAACAAGCTTACGAAAAGTTGGTGGAGCTCAAACCGGCGATCGCATCTTTTACGACTGACGCTTGGCGGCCTCAAATACTGACAGGAGATTTGAAGGTAGCCATGTGTTATTCTTCTGATGCTAATGAAGTAATTCCAGATAACGATAAATTGCGCTATGTCGTGCCAAAAAGTGGCTCTTCTTTATGGACTGACACTTTAGTAATTCCTAAAGGTGCTCCCAATCCCGAAGCAGCTTATAAATGGATGAACTTTATGCTACAAGCAGATATCGCTGCTTCTTTAGTCGAACGGCTGAGTTTTTCAACTCCTTCGGAAGATGCTTATAGTTTGTTAACGCCGGAAGTCCGGGAAAACCAAATTCTTTTCCCTTCGGAAGCTGTTTTAAGAAATTGCGAAGGTGTTGCTCCGGTAGGGAAATTTATGGAAGTGTACGATCGCTACTGGACTCAATTAACCAGCGGCTGATCCTCACCTGTAGGGCGGACTTTACACGCAATCTCTGACTTTTATCCAAATTTTACATCCATCCGCCCTCACAGCCGATCGCCCACTGCATCCATCCGTATTAGATCCGCGTTAATCCGCATTCATCAGCGGTTAAAAAATCCAAACTATTATTTATGGCTGTTTCCACCAAAGCTCCCCCTCCGATTCCTCCCACATCTCCAGTGAAAGCTGAAACCGCCTCCCCGTGGTCGTCGTGGGCTGGGCCGCTAGCATTGCTCGGCCCTTCTGGGTTGTTTCTAGTTTTATTATTAGTAATACCAACTCTGGTAATTTTTCAGCTTAGCTTAGTACCAAATATTAAGCCGGGAGATTTGGTGAATCCTTCGGGAATCGGCAACTATCTGCGAGTGTTTGAACCGCTGAATTTGCAGGTGATGGGTCGATCGCTCTTTTTCGCAACGGGAACGACTATTCTGTGCTTGTTGCTGGGCTTTCCCGTCGCTTACTGGATCGCCATCAATGTCTCGCCGAAGTGGCGGAATTTAACATTGTTGGGCTTTGTGTTGCCGCTGTGGACTTCTTCGCTGTTGCGATCGTATGCTTGGATTACAATACTGCGTCCTACGGGCGTTCTCAACTCGGTCTTAGCCCTTGTAGGCATCCCTCCTCTAGAATTGTTAAATCAAAGTTCCGCCGTTCTCATCGGCATGGCTTACAGCTATTTGCCATATATTGTAACAATTCTCTACGCTTCTTTGGAAAAGCTCGATCGCAGATTGTTAGAAGCATCTCAAGATTTGGGCGCGAATCCGATAGAAACTTTCTGGAAAGTGACAGTACCCCAGACAATGCCGGGGATTGCGGCGGGTTCTTTGCTAGTATTTATTAGCTGTCTGGGCGATTTTGTCGATCCCGAGTTGCTCGGTGGAGCTTCCAGCATGACAGCCGCTCGTTTGATTTACAATCAGTTTTTGGGAGCAACACAAAATTGGGGGCTGGGTTCGGCTCTGAGTATGGTATTAATTTTTGCAGTGAGTATCGGAATTGCCCTTTTGCTCAAATATGGCGATCGTAATGCAGTTTAAGTTAGTTGACAGTTGACAGTTTAGTCAGTTGACAGTTGACAGTTGACAGTTGACAGTTGACAGTTTAGTCAGTTGACAGTTGACAGTTGACAGTTGACATTACTTATTGATTGATTGATTGATTGATTGATTGATTGATTGATTGGTAGTTGCTAGTTAATGGTTATTGATATGTTTCGCAAATCAATAATAACCAATAAAAAATGTAAACTGACAACAATCAATGCTTATCTTCCCAGATTACCAATTATCAATTCCCCATTCCCAATTCTCGATTGCCAATTCCTAATTCCTAATTCCCGATTAATAATGAGACATGGAAAATACCGCCGACAATCCACAGGAGGAAATACAAGCCGATATGTACTTAAAACCTAAATTTAAGGTTTCTTGGCAGGTAATATTTGCCGTTTTGATGTTTTTTTATATGTACCTGCCCATCCTGGTACTCACATTTTACAGCTTTAACAAATCGCGCTTTAGCGCCGGCTGGGAAGGATTCACCTTAGATTGGTACGTTAAATTATTTAGCGATACGCGGATATTAATTGCCCTCAGAAACAGTTTAACAGTCGCTGTTTGTGCAGTTGCAATCTCGGCTGTACTCGGAACTTTAATGGCCGTTGGTTTAGCCCGCTACCGCTTTCCGGGGAAAAGTTTATATCAGGGTGTTTCCTACTTGCCGATTATTATTCCAGATATTGCCAGCGCGGTTGCCACTCTAGTATTTTTAGCAGCCCTCGCTATTCCTCTGAGTTTGTGGACAATTGTCGCCGCCCACGTTGTATTTTGTCTGGCTTACATCGCCCTAGCTGTTTCTACTAGATTGGCGGATTTAAACCCCTATTTAGAAGAAGCTGCCTTAGATTTGGGTGCAACACCTGTTGAAGCTTTTATTCAGGTTTTGTTACCTCAATTAATACCCGGGATTGTTTCTGGTTGTCTGCTGTCTTTTGTCCTCAGCATGGACGATTTTTTGATTGCGAGTTTCACCGCAGGTAGCGGGACTACAACTCTGCCGATGGAAATTTTTAGCCGGATTCGGACTGGGGTGAAACCTGATATTAATGCTCTCAGCGTGCTGTTGATAGTAGGTTCGGGAGGATTGGCATTTTTAGCAGAATATTTGCGCGGCCGCAGCGACCAAAAACGGTCTCATTAGTCAGTTGACAGTTGACAGTTGTCAGTTGTCAGTTGACAGTTGACAGTACGCTTGGTTAGGGCTTTTTTGCTAATTTTATTTATGGTTGTTGTCGCAAGGGTATTGGATTATGTTTTTTTCATTGTGAGCTATGGGTGGCAATCTCAAGTCCCTGGGATTGCTTTCCCGAAGCGCAATGACATTATTTCCTAAGTTTGTAGTTTTTACTGCTACCTCACCTTTTTAGTTAATCCGCATTTAAATTATTGTGGGGTGGGCTAGAAGCCCGCCCCCACAAATTCAATCTAAATGCCGCAACAGCTTATTTTGCTGCTGGTAATTTCACCTTACTGGCTAAACCGAGTGCTTCCAAGACTTGAATTGTCATCCAAGTAAAGTCAATTTCCCACCATTTCATACCGTGACGGGCGGAGTATTGAAAAGCGTGGTGGTTGTTGTGCCAGCCTTCGCCGTAAGTCAAAACCGCAACCCACCAACAGTTAGTAGAACTATCTTTAGTGTCGTAAGTGCGGTAGCCAAATTTGTGAGTTGCACTGTTGACAAACCACGTGCAGTGATATACCAAAATTAAGCGGGCAAAAATTACCCAAACTACAAATGACCAGCCTGCTGCTAAGTAAAGCAACACGCCAAAGACGATTTGCATGGGGAGAAAGTAATTTTGCAAAAATTTGTAAAATGGATCGCTGGAAATGTCTTTTGTGCAGCGGGAAATTTCAGCGTGAGCGGGGCCTTTATACAGCATCCAGCCGATGTGACTCCACCAAAAACCATTCTGGGCGTTGTGAGGGTCGATCGCATTTTGGTCAGAGTGGGTGTGGTGTAAACGGTGTAACCCAACCCAATCAATTATTCCTCCTTGACAGGCAAGGGCCCCGCAAAATGCTAGAAAGTATTCTACGAATTTTGGTGTCTGAAAGCTGCGGTGGGTGAGCAGGCGGTGCCATCCGAGAGTTATTCCTAAACCGCCGGTGATCCAGTGCATGAATACTGTTAAACCAACTGCTGTCCAGTTGAAGTTACTCGGTAGCAATGCGAACAAAGCTCCGATATGCAGTCCTGCTAAACTAATAACGTGCTTCCAATTGTATTGAAGTTTGTCTTGTGTTGCTATTGTCATTCTTTTTTTGATTTCTGATGAGATGCAGACTGGAATTCACGTATAAGAGTTTGGATTGAGTCGCGAACTGTTTTGGTGCACGCTTGCCCAAACTAATAAAGAATCAATGATAGATTTTGGATGAGGATTGAAAAAGATTTACGTTTTTATTGTGAAATTAAAAATTTTGGCTGCGAAACAAAATTTTTTGTTCCCAATTATATTATAACTGATTCTGGTTTTGGTTGGGTCGATCGCACAAGATGATTCAATCTCAGTTCAACCCAACCTTTACCCGATCGAAAAAACAGCATTAGGCATTGGTCGCGAGCCATTAGTCCAGAACTGATGACCGACAACCAATGACTAATTGCCGATCGCTATTTTTCTGCTAATTTCACTTTGGTTGCCAAACCCAGCGATTGCAGCAGTTGAATTGTCATCCAGGTGAAGTCGATTTCCCACCATTGAAGACCGTGGCGAGCAGAGTATTGAAAGGCGTGGTGGTTGTTGTGCCAGCCTTCGCCGTAGGTGAGGACAGCAACCCACCAGCAGTTGGTCGAGCCATCGCCCGACTCGTAGGTGCGGTAGCCGAATTTGTGGGTAGCGCTGTTAACCAGCCAAGTGCAGTGGAACACCACCACGATCCGCATAAACACGCCCCAAACCACGAAAGACCAGCCGCCTAATAAATAAAGCAACACGCCGAAGACAACTTGGATGGGTATAAAATATGCTTGGAGAAACTTGTATACTGGGTCGTCGCCGATGTCTTTGGTAAAGCGGGGAATTTCTACTCTGATCGGTAGATCCGAGAGCATCCAGCCCATGTGGCTCCACCAGAAGCCTTGATTTGAATCGTGGGGATCTGTCTCAGTGTCGGAATGTATGTGGTGTAACCGGTGCATTCCTACCCAGTCGATCGGGCCACCTTCACAGGAAAGAGTACCGCAAATAACTAGAAAATACTCTAGCCATTTCGGTGTTTGAAAACTGCGGTGGGTGACAAGGCGGTGAAATCCGAGAGTAATTCCTAAACCACCTGTTACCCAATGCAGGAATACTGCTAGCCCGACCGCAGACCAGCTAAAATTACCCGGCAGCAAAGCAAATAAAGCACCGATGTGCAGAAAGGCCATAAAGCCTATGACAGGCCAATCAGGAGAAGTTTTTTTGGAAGTTGCAATCGTCATGAATATATTATGTTTACAAACTAGGGGCCGCATCTACGCCATAATGAACAGCGCGCACGCAAAGGGTGAGCGAGGTATAGATGAATAGCGTTTCACGGCTACAGGAAGCAGAACAGGCACTCTTTCAGATTTTTTCTGGTATTGACACTACAGTCAAGCAAAATCTTCAACGAGTCTTAAAAGCTTTTCGCAGCCACCGGGTTGGAGTCCACCATTTTGCAGGGGTTACGGGTTACGGCCACGATGATTTGGGTCGGGAGACTTTGGACGGGGTGTTTGCCGAAGTGGTAGGGGCCCAGGCCGCGGCTGTCCGGGTACAGTTTGTTTCGGGTACTCACGCGATCGCCTGTGCTCTTTTTGGCATCCTGCGTCCTGGTGACGAAATGTTGGCAGTGGCTGGTTCTCCCTACGATACTTTAGAAGAAGTGATCGGCTTGCGGGGGCAAGGTCAAGGTTCACTGATTGAGTTTGGCATTAGTTACCGTGAGTTGCCTCTAACTCGCGAAGGAAGTGTGGATTGGCAGACATTGAGCTCTACTATTTCAGCAAAGACTCGTCTGGTTTTGATCCAGCGCTCTTGCGGTTATTCTTGGCGATCGAGTTTGTCTATTTCTGAGATTGAAAAAATCGTCGCCATAGTCAAACATCAGAATCCTAACACAATTTGCTTTGTTGATAATTGTTACGGGGAGTTTGTTGATGATTGCGAACCTACTGCTGTGGGTGCGGATCTGATGGCTGGTTCTTTAATTAAAAATCCGGGGGGTACGATCGTCCCTGCTGGCGGTTACGTCGCCGGGAGGGCTGATTTGGTGGAGGCGGCAACTTGTCGCTTGACGGCGCCGGGAATCGGCAGCAGTGGCGGTGCAACTTTTGATTTGAATCGGTTGCTGTTTCAGGGTTTGTTTATGGCTCCGGGTTGTGTGGGGGAGGCGATGAAGGGCAATCATTTAACGGCTTATGTTTTTTATAAGTTGGGTTATCGAGTGAATCCTATGCCTTTGGCTAGAAGACGAGATGTGATTCAGGCGATCGAATTCGGTTCTGCTGATAAGTTAATTGCTTTTTGTCGTGCGGTTCAGCAAAATTCCCCCGTCGGTTCCTATTTAGATCCCGTACCGGCGCCGATGCACGGGTATGAAAGTCAGTTAGTGATGGCTGGGGGTACTTTTATTGATGGGAGTACGTCGGAGTTTTCGGCTGACGGGCCTCTGCGCGAGCCTTACGTGGGTTTTTGTCAGGGGGGAACTCATTGGACTCATGTATCGATAGCCCTGGAAGCTGCGATCGAGGCTGTGGGCCCGGCAAATAAAATAACTAATCACTAATTACCCGATCCGGATTTGTTGCTAAACGGCCGTCTTCCATGTAGATAATTCGATCGGCAATATCGAGAATGCGGTTGTCGTGCGTCACTAGCAAAATCGTGCAGCCTTGTTCCTTTGCTAGTTTCTGCATGATTTCCACCACATCTCGCCCGGATTGTTTGTCTAAAGCCGCGGTAGGTTCGTCCGCTAAAACTATTTTAGGGCGACTGACTAACGCGCGGGCGATCGCCACCCTTTGTTTTTGTCCTCCCGACAAATTTTCAGGGTAATAATTAACGCGATCGGTCAAACCCACAGCTTCCAACATTGATATTGACAAAGCATCCATATTCTGATTCAGCATTTCCTTATGTAATTCCAAAGACATCCGCACATTTTGCTTAGCCGTCAAAAACGTCATCAAGTTATGCGCTTGAAAAATATAACCAATTTGCTTTCTCAACTTAGTTAACTGATTCTTACTAGCGCCGCGTATTTCTTCCCCCAGAATATTGAGACTCCCTTCTTGAGCCGAACGCAGACCGCCTAACATCGTCAATAAAGTTGTTTTCCCCGAACCCGAGGGCCCCGTCATAATGACTATTTCTCCGGGGTTGATGTCGAGATTTATGTCAAATAAGGCTTGTTTTTTAAGGGAGCCTTGACCGAAGTAATGGTTGAGTTTTTGGACTGAAATTACTGGTTCGGTTACGGTGGTTGGGTTAGCGGGGAAATTTAAGGTTTGCATGGTGATTTTTGGGAGTTTTTTTGACCGCAGATGCAGGCAGATTGACGCTGATGAACGCAGATTAGAAGATGTCTGCGGGGTCGGCTGATTGGAGTTTGCGAAGGGCGAGGGCGCCGGAACCGGTACACATCACGATCGTCAAACTTAACACTACAACGGATCGATTTGTTGTCATCGCAATTGGCAGTAAAGTGGCAGATTGTCCTAGCGAATACAGTCCGTTGGCTAAAACAATTCCCGGCATAAAACCTAAAACAGCTAATAGCAGAGCTTCTTGAATTAAGACTCCGACTAAATAGCGATCGCTATATCCCATTGCTTTTAAAGTCGCATATTCCGCCAAGTGATCGGAAACGTCGGAGTAAAGAATTTGGTAAACAATAATCAGCCCAACAATGAATCCGATGATTGTACCGAATCCGAAAATAAAGCCGATCGGAGTAGCATTTGCCCAATAAGCTTTTTCAATTTCTGCAAACTCTGCTAGGGTTAAAACTTTCACATCATCGGGCAATATAGCTTTGAGCATTGACTGAACTTTTTGGATGTCAGCCCCCGGTTTTAGGTTAATTAAGCCAACATCAACTTCATCTGGTTTTCGTTCTGGAAATAAATTCATAAATGTAGAATCGCTGGCAATGACATTACCGTCAGCCACGAAGGAAGTACCGAGAGTAAAGACTCCTCCTACTTGAATATTGCGTTTATTGAGTTCAGTTTCGAGGGTAGATTGTTTGTGAAAAATATTGGCAATCTCGCCGTATTCAGGTCGAGAAGATTGGTCAAACAACACATGATTAAACATTTGAATTTGAGGCAATTTTTGATTGACATCAGGCAAATTAAATGTTATGTTGCCGGGGTCGATTCCAAAAATTAAAATCGATCGAGTAGTGCGGGTTGTGGGGTTTCGCCACTCTCCCATACCAATATATAAGGAAGTAACGGATTTTACTCCTTCTACTCCTTGTGCTTGGTAAAGTCGCTCTCGGTTGAAGTCTTTTACCGCAGCAAAAGTTTCAAATTGAGGATTGATTAAAACTAAATCTGTCTGTAAACTTTGGTGCGGCTTAACGGCAGAGTCGAATAGTGCATCTTGAAATCCCAGTTGCACGAATATCAGAATATCTGCAAATGCAATTCCTGCGATAGCAACAGCAAGACGAGTTTTTTCTCTAGTTACTTGCAACCAAGCAAGGGGTGTTTTGCGAAACATAAGCTTTGTTTAGGAATGGGGAATGGGGAATTGGGCATTGGGCAATACGGTTCAGATAAGACAGATCCCCCCTAGCCCCCTTAAAAAGGGGGGAACAAGAAGGTGCTGCGAAGTCCCCCTTCTTAAGGGAGATTTAGGGGATCTCCGGGGAATTAACAGTGTTAGCTGAACCGTATTGGGGCATAGGAGCGAAGTCGAAGCATTGGCATTGAGAATTGAAAACTGGGAATTGGTGATTAGTTATTTATTGTTGATCGCTTAAAGCTGTTTGTTCAAGTTGACGTTGCCGCATTAGAAGAAATAAAGGCAAACCCAGGGAAACACCAACCAGTAAGTTAGTGGCAATATAAATCCACAAGTTTTTCATTTTCAGACGCGAACCTTCGCTAAATACAAAAAACCAAAAAACCACGGAAGACACGATTAAGTCCATGCCAAAAAAGCCGGAAATTTGATTCGCAAACAATTGTCCGAAGAAAGCGTTAACATTCAACCCTTTTTCTAAGAGAAACGGGACAAACTGGGAATACGGCAAAGCAGTGCCCAGAATGCAGAGAACTAAGTATGCAATTTGAAGCATTGGGAAACCTCCACTTTATTAATTTAAAATCGCTATCTTTGCGAGTTTACTCAGCATTACTGAGCGCTTTAATATCAGATTGCATAATTAAGTTAATATTGCGCGAAATCTTGTCAATTTCCCAATCCCACCACCGAATTTCTAATAGTTGTGCAACTTCGGTATCGCTGAAACGCTGTTTGATTAAACCTGCGGGGTTTCCACCGACAACTGTGTAAGCGGGAACATCTTTTACTACAACTGATTTGGCGGCAACGATCGCACCGTCACCGATTTTGACTCCGGGCATAATCACGGATTCATAGCCGATCCAAACATCATTGCCAATAATAGTATCGCCTTTGCTTGGCAGTTCGATTAATAAATTCATGGCTGTTTCCCAACCATTGCCAAAGATGGGAAAAGGATAAGTTGAAATGCCGTCTAGTTTGTGATTTGCACCGTTCATGATAAATTTGACGTTGGTGGCGATCGCACAAAATTTACCAATAATTAATTTTTCACTGCCGTAATTGTAAAGTACATTTTTCTCAAAGTTTTCTGGATCGATTGGATCGTCATAATATGAGTAATCGCCGGCGATAATATTGGGGGATTTTATGAAGTTTTTTATGAAGCACACCCTGCGCTGGTCTGCCATCGGATAAGGTCGGTTCGGATCGGGGCCAAATTCTACCATAACTTTCAATCCTCCAAGGTTTTTAGTAAAGACTTTAGTTTTGTTTAATTGCTACTTGTACCTGCAAATTTGTCAATCCCGCAACTTGTTTGCTAGCTTCAGGATTTAGGTGAATTTTTACTTCCACTACTCGGCTGTCCAAGTTTTCTCCCGGTTGATTGCTAAACACATTTTGTTTGCTTACTTTTAACGCAATCTCTTTGACAGTTCCCTGCAACTCTCCTGAGAATGCTTGGCTAATAACCGCTGCTTTTTGTCCTAGCTTAATTTTGCTGATATCGGTTTGATAAATTTCCGCAACGACTACCATTTGGTCAGTTTTTCCTAAGTCTGCAATGCCGTCATCGCTAATTTTTTCACCAGCGCGAGTATGAATTTTCAGGATTTTTCCAGCATTGGGCGTGCGGATGGAAGCTTGATTTAACTCGGTTTGGGCGCGCTTCACTTGGGCGATCGCACTTTTGACTTCAGCTTCGGCAGCTTGCACATCCACGGGGCGCACTTCGGCTATTTTGTCAAGAGTTGATTTCGCTTCTTCTAGTTGTTCGCTACCCGTTTCTTGAATGCGTTTGAGTGTGGCTTCTGCTTCGTTAAGCTGCTGGATAGATGTCCTGTTGATGCGAGTTAAGTTTGCTTCTGCTTCGTTGATTTGTTGCTTAGCTGTATTGTTAATGCGATCGAGGTTTGCTTGCGCTTCTTCTAGTTGCTGCTTTGCCGTATTGTTAATCCGGCTGAGATTGGCTTGTGCTTCTTTAACTTCCTGGCGGCTGGTTTCTAATGTCAGCCGCTTAGTATCTCTTACCGATTGAGAGATTGCACCTTCACCCGCAAGTTGTTGATGTCGCAAGTCTTCAGCTTTAGCATTACTAGACTCAGCTTCTAACTTGTTAATTGCTGCTATTTGTGCTGTTTTTTCTCCTTGCCATTGTGCCGCTATCCGGCTAATTGTTGCCTGCTGCGCCTTCCTCTCGCCTTGCCACTGCGCCGTGATTCGGTTGATAGTTGCCTCCTGTGCGCTTCTGTCGCCTTGCCATTGCGCTTGCAGGCGATCGACTGTTGCTTCTTGTACAGTTATATTGCCTTGCTGTTCAGCTTTTAGCTTGCTAATTGTTGCTGCTTGGGCGCTAATTTCTCCCGACTTTGCCCCGGCTTTTACTTGTGCTAAACTGGCTTCAGCAACTTTGACTTTCTCTTGGGTTTCATCTAAAACAGATTTTAGTCGATCGCGCGCATCCAAAATTGCGATAACTTGTCCTGCTTTCACCCGATCGCCCTCTTTGACTAAAAGCTGGGAAATGCGATCGCCATCTAACGTCTGCGACACTCCCAAGCGAATCACTTCCCCCAGCGGTTCCAATCTTCCCAATGCCGTGATTTTCCTGGGCGGCGGCGTTTCTACGGGTAAAGGTTCAGCATTTTTAGCTAAAAATCCAAACTGAGAAATGCCGTAAATACTTGTACCAACACTAATAGCAGCGCCAGCAATTACTAATCCCATTACCAATTTATTTTTAGGCTTGATGAAATATTGAAAATTCATATTCCTCCTATATTTACGGTTGTTTTTTTTCTAAATAAGCCAGGATCATTTCTTTTAATAAATTCGCTTGTTCCGCAAAAGAGATCCTTTCGCCTTGATAAAACCTTCTTACCAGTAATCCGTCAACATAGTTGATGATAAATATAGCAATTGCTGGATCGGAAATACCCAAGTAGCAACAAACTGCCTCTTCATAACGCTTTTCCGCTTGCTGGAGTGCCTGATTATTATCAATTTCTTGGCGCGTTTTGTGTTGACAAAAATCAAATGTAATCAAAAAATTTTTAGTAAGGTAATCTTCATTTTTCCCAATATAATCCATGATTTCTTGAATCCTTTCTCCTAGGGTTGGCGGATTTCCCAATTCTGCCAGCGCTTCTTCTTTGGTATCTTCATAGCTCAAGTATTCAATTAACTGCTCGAACAGACTTTCTTTGCTAGAAAAATAGTGGTAAAGCGTACCTGTAGAAACTCCGATTCCCAAGGCAATTTCTCGCATTGTGACTGATGAATAGCCTTTTTCGGCAAACAGCTCAAAACTTTTGTTCAGCAGTTCTTTGCGGTACAATTCGCGGTCAACTATCTTTGGCATAGGTCGATCTATCTTCTGATGTTTGATTCCAGATCCTAGGTTATCGGAGATTTAAGGGCGATCGACTAAATATTCCTATATCGAACATCCGATATAGTATAACCGAATACAAAACAGGCTTTTGGTGGCTGAGCTTGGAAAAATAAGGTATATCGAACAGTTGTTATAATTAATCTCGCACAGACTAGCGGAGCTTGTCAAGGGGTGCAGTAAAATTATTTTTAGAGTCGATTTGTCGGGGCGGGTTTAGCCCAAAATCCCAAACACCCGCAATCAATCTCCGTCCAAAACCCGCCAATCGTGCGAATCTGCACCTGAATGATTATGAAAATCCGAACCTACGAAATCGGCGACACCCAAAAAATTGTAAAACTGTTCTACGACACCGTGCACGAAGTCAATATCCGCGATTACACAAAAGCCCAAGTAGATGCTTGGGCTCCAGCCGATATCGATATTGAAAGTTGGACTAAAAGTTTAAGCAGTAAATTTACTTTCGTAGCAGAAGAAGGTGATAAAATTGCAGGTTTTGGGGAATTAGAAGTAAGCGGCCATATCGATCGCTTTTACTGTCACAAAGACTTTCAAAGACAAGGAGTTGGCAAGCTCATTTTAACAGAAATTGAGTCAAAAGCCCAAGACTTAGGACTTAACAAGTTATTTGCCGAAGCCAGCATTACAGCTAGAGCTTTTTTTGAAAGCCGGGGATTTATTGTGATTAGAAAGCAGGAAGTAGAACGGAGGGATCAAAAATTCATCAACTTTGTCATGGAAAAATATCTATAAACAACTAGCTTTTGTGTAAAATTATATCGAAGAGTTTTGCGGAGGAGTTGTGATGGTGACGGAAGCTACAAATGTGCTGGGCGGAAAATTAGAGACTTGCTGTACGTCGCCCATGACGGGATATTATCGAGACGGAAAATGCAATACGGGCGGCGGGGATTTGGGGGCTCACACTGTTTGCGCCCAACTGACAGAAGATTTTTTGAAATACACAAAAAGAATGGGAAACGATTTGAGCACGCCGGTTCCTGAGTTTAAATTTCCGGGATTGAAACCAGGGGATTGTTGGTGTTTGTGCGCTTCTCGGTGGAAGGAAGCAATGGATGCTGGATGTGCGCCGCGCGTGGTTTTGTCGGCGACTCACGTTTTAACTTTGGAATACGTTTCTTTGGACGAATTGAAGGAACACGCTGCTGATTTGTAGTGTAAAATTTTCGAGCGATCGCTTTTACTCAATAAGGGCGATCGGGTTTTTCTGATGAACACCAAATTTATCATTCGCGAATGAAATATTTAAGTGCGATCGGGCGTCACTGTAAAGTTTTATGGTTGAGTTTGTGGTTCCCACTTACAGATAGACTCTAGTTTGAGAGGGCAGGTTTTAGGGGCGATCGGATTTCCGCTGAGTTGTAACCAAGTCAAGTTAGTTAAGGATTGCAATGGTTTGATGTCATTGATTTGATTGTTTTCGAGATCGATCGCAGCCAGTTTAGTCAAAGATAGCAATGGTTTGATGTCGCTGATTTTATTATTGTTGATATCTAACCAAGTCAGTTTAGTCAAGGATGCTAGCGGTTTGATGTCAATAATTTGATTGTTGCTGACGTCTAACCAAGTCAGGTTAGTCAAAGATGCCAGCGGTTTGATGTCGCCCAAAAGATTGTTGTTGAGTTGGAGAGTAGTCAGGTTAGTCAAGGATGCTAGGGGTTTGATGTCGCCCAGAAGATTGTTGCCGACGGAGAGTGTAATCAGGTTAGGCAAAGATGCTAGCGGTTTGATGTCACTGATTTGACTGTTACTAATGTGGAGTGTAATCAGGTTAGTCAAAGATTGTAAAGGTTTGATGTCGCTGATTTGATTACCCCAAAGGAAGAGTGCGGTGAGACTCGAAAGTTTCTGATTAGCCGCATCGCACTCAGTAGTCTCAACTTGCCGCAACAGCACCTCAACAGTATGTTTACTTTCATAACTCAAAGAATCTTTTTCGCGACACCATTCAGCAAATGTTTTGTTTCCCGATCGCACTTCTGCTGCTTTCGCAGGCCTTCCACTTCCAGATAATGCTAGGATGGCACAGCAAGCAAGTGCGATCGACTTTGATAAATTCATGTGTTTGTTTGCAAATATAAGTGTCATAATCTTGTACCTCTAATTTTCTGAACTGTATACAACAAAGACACGGTAATACCGTGTCCCTGCAAAACAGCTATTAAAAACTCTGTCTATCCGCCTCACTCAGGTAACTTATACTGTCCCACAATCCGCTTAGCATATTCCGGCACATGAGCCTCCAACTTCTCCGGGTAATTCCGCTTCACGTACAGATAATTGCGAGTGAAATGAGAATCAATCGAAAACCGCGCATATTCCAAACCCTTCGGCCCAATTCTCTCAATAAAAACCCCCATCAACTTCGCCGCCCACATCGGCAATGTCACTCCTTTTTCGTAAGCCGGAATGCTTTGCTGAACGGCTTCTTTTCGGTTTCCCTTAGACATCACCGGCTGAGTATTTAACTGATCCGTTACCAAATCTAACATCTCTTGCCCGGTGTCATTTCGCACCACAATCCACTGCCAGCCAAAAGGTGCTCCCATGTAGCCCACAACTAAATCTGCTAAAGAATTCACATAATCAAAACAGCTCAAACAAGAAGGAGCAAAAACATCTTTCAATTCTTTAGTATTCAGCCCGAAAAACGGCACTTTCTCGCTCGAACCATCTTCGTGTTTGAAGTGAACGTTAAAGTCTTGCATAAACTCGTAAGAAACCACAGTTTCAGGAGAGCGGCTAGTCGTATCTAGGAATTTCTGTAATCCCGCGCGGCTGACATTATCGACACAGGGTGTTCCCAAAACGTAGAGCTTTTCTAAACCTAGTTGTTTTTCGACTGTTCGCAAAGCTTGAATTTGACAGCCGACGCCAATTACTAACAGCCGCTTCATCCCTGACTTCTCGATTTGTTCCAATACTGAAAGGTTGGGAGATAGAGTTGGTTTGTTGACCTTTGCTGCGAGAATCTCTTCGCGATTCCTCGCAATTATTGGCATCGGTTGAAAGCGGTCTTCTTTCGTATTTTGGACGCAGACAACGCCTTCAACAATGCCTTTTTCTAGCATTTCGATCGCAATTGAGCTGACAATTCCCGTCCACTGAGCACCTTCAATTGGTTCTTTTTTCTTGGCCGCCATCATATTTTGACTGACTCCGAAATACCAATCGTCGGGATTGTCGAGATTGCGCGATCGCCCGTGAATCTCTTCTTCTAGTTCTGCGATATGCTGAGTTAAGAAAGCGCAAGCTTCCTTGACATAATGGATATAATATGTGTCGCACAAACCGCACTCGCTACAAAGCTCTTTCGCGGGGCGGCGGCTTCCTGGTTTGAGGGCTTTAGATTTTTGGTGTTTAGTCGAATCTATGGCGGTCATCTAAATTGCGGATTTTATGGAGAAACGGCTTTTGTTAGGATATCACACCCATTCCGGCGATTCAGTAGTCGTGCTAATTAAACGTAAAATGGCGTTGGTAATCAGAAACCCCGAATCAAGGCGGACACGGGGGTACGCCCCCTACAGAAACCGGGTTTCTCTATGTTATATTTTTGGGGATGAATATTGTTACTGTTTTAGTCCTCGCAGGCGGACTTTGGCTGTGTAAGAGCGAATTGTATTCGCCCGCAATCATTATATTTATCCGGATATAACAGGATATTGCAGGAATCTACTGCCAAATAAAGGTATAAAAAAATGGTAAGATTGTTTGTGACAACAGCCGTCGCTGGCATCATGATTAATTTGGCAATTTCTAGCTTAGGATTTGCTGCTTTAGTTCGCCCGATTCCTGCGATGAATCCAACTGTTGCGGTGCTAGAAAGAATGCTGGGCGCGACACAAACGCCGGCGGCGATCGACTATTCGCGCTTGGGGATTGGCGGCGTGCGATTGGGGATGTCTGTAGAAGAGGCAAAACGTAAGTTGGGAAAACCTCAACGCGACGAAACTAAACCGGGCGGTAAGGCGATCGGGGGCAAATTTCGCACGCTAACCTACTCAAAATTGACAGTAGCAGCCTGGGATGGCAAAGTTTATTTAATTTCTACTACCAATCCCAAGTTCGTGACAATTGATGGGATTAAGATAGGAGATAACAGCAAAAAAATTGTTAAAACTTACAGTTATGGGTCGCAATCTGTGCAGGGTGAAGTGACTCGGTTGACTTACAGCAACGATCAAAAGGCTTCTAATTTGGTTTTGGAACTTAAGGGCGATCGCGTGCAAAAGATTATTATCGGCACGCAGCTCAACTAAAATATTACACAATAGTCCAAAAATTTCCGTGTACAGGTTCGCAGTCAGGACTTGAGTCCTGCTTATTTCTTAGGTTTTTCAGCCTTTCGGTGAGTTGACTGGAGGGCTTTTTCTTGATGCGCGATCGCCCAAATCTCCTTAATCCTCTTCATCATCATCCGACAATTTTGCCATTTCCTCAGCAATTAGTGTCTGAAAATCCTCTCCACAGTGCAGGTTCAGGTGAATTGCAGCACTCATGAACTCTGCTAGAATTTCAGCTTTTTGTCGATCGCTCAAATCAGGTAACTGAAGCTGATGGATTAAAGTAATAACATTTTGACACTCAGTACCCAACTCTTCAATTAACGTACTCAGCGTAGAATTAGTGACAGAAATTGTCCGATCGCTAAGTTCCATATTGATTTACATCGTTTACGGTTGTTTTTGGATGATTTAACCGCAGAGAGCGCAGAGGACACAGAGGAATAGAAGAGAGAGATCAACAAAACAATGTAGAGACGCGATATCGCATCTCTACACATATTTCAAAGTAAAGTGCGCCTCAGCGCACCCTACTAATTAGCTGTTCTGGGGAACGGGAGAAGGAACGCTCGAACCCACAGAATTACTCGACGCACCAGTCTTAGCCCGCTTCTTGATCAAGATTGGCTTGACGCTGTTTTCTCCACCAATAGGGGGATCTTCTTGTTGAGCGTAATCAGCACCCATCCAAGCCGGACGGCTTTGATCGAAGGCCATTTGCAAAGCAGCAGCGGCGATCGCGTGGGCGTCGTATTCCTCAGACAACTGAGACACCAGAGGCAAGAAAGATGCCATCCGTTCGCCAGCCAAAGCTTCGCGAACTTTACCCTGCATCTTTTCCAACTGACGCGCTTCAATTTGTGCCCGTGTCGGAATGTTTCGTACTGTCAAGCTCGATCGCACGTGGCGTTCAATCAAACGCAGTTTGCGGCGATCAACAGGTTGAATCAGCGTGATTGCAGTTCCTTCGCGACCAGCCCGGCCGGTACGTCCGATCCGGTGAACGTAGCTTTCTACGCTATCGGGCAAGTCATAGTTAATCACGTGAGTCAAGTGATCCACGTCCAAACCCCGCGCCGCAATATCAGTCGCCACTACCCAGCGCACCTGACATTGGCGGAACCGATGCAGCAAACGTTCCCGCTGTGCTTGGTTCAAATTACCGTGATACTCGTCAACGCTGTGACCGGCTGCTTGCAGTTGGCTAGTAAGTTCTGCCGCCGACTGCCGCGTCCGCACAAAAATCAGTGCAGATTCTGGGTCTTCCATTTCTAGGATTGGCTGTAGAGCTCTTGCCTTCGACCAGCCGCGAGGAATCATGTACACGCCTTGGCTGATCCGCTTCGGCGTTGCTTTTGGCTGTTCTACGGTGACGTTGACTGGGTTGCGCAAATGGCGCGTTACCAATTTCCGAATGGAAGCTTCCATCGTCGCCGAGAAAAATGCCGTTTGACGTTCTTTTGGTGCAGCATCCAAGATTTTTTCCACATCTTGGATAAAGCCCATGCTCAGCATTTCGTCAGCTTCATCCAAAACCAGCCATTTTACCTTGTCTAGTTTCAGGCTGCCGCGGCTCAGCATATCTAATATGCGTCCGGGTGTACCGACAACGATGTGAACGCCACGCTTCAAACGCTGCATTTGGCGATCGATCGATTGACCACCGTACACCGTCAGAACTTGCAGAGAGCGACCGACTTTTACCGGGCCGTCGCTGCTGATGCCGCTCAAATCGCGGATGGCTTCAGTTACCTGCATCGCCAATTCGCGAGTCGGTGTCAGCACCAATGCTTGCACCGCAGTTACATCTAAATCAATCCGCTCCAAGATGGGCAACGAAAATGCTGCCGTTTTGCCAGTTCCTGTTTGGGCTTGACCCACAACATCGCGACCTGCTAACAGGTGTGGAATGGCTTGTACTTGGATGGGAGTAGGTTCTGTAAAGCCGAGTGTTTCCAGATGGAGAACGAGTTCTTCCGAAAGACCCAAGCCTTCAAACAATAAATTCATTAATGCTCCTAATAACGAGTCCTTAGCCTTCTAAGTTGCCCAACTCGGATGCGGATTTCTGCTATAAGGCAGGAACTCATTATGAGTTCTGTACGGTGCTGCGCCTGCGCGCACCTTTTTAAATAGCAATCGAGTATAGGGCAGCTCCGTCGATGGTGACTAAATTTACCGATTCGACAGCCGTCTTTGATTTTGTGACATCACCGATACCAACCGCCAGCGATCGGGTTATCGACTTCCAACATTCTTAAAATAGTACATTGGACTTCCTTTGAGGTACTTGCAAGCTTTCTCTCTAGGGCGTTTTATAGTGAGGATGATGACCAGCCCCACTGAACTGCACTACATAGTAGTTACAGGTTTGTTAGTTCAGGCGCTATCCCGCAATCCGTCGTCTGCGGGATTCAACAGGGGATGCAGCGACCGTTACTGCCTATCCATCTCAACACTCTTTCGGGATACCGTTGTCGTGTAGGGCGGACGGCGAAGCAATCTCAAATTCTCCCCGCTGGTTTCTGACTTTATGTTAGCATAACTCTTTACATTCAGAAACAAAACAGTGAACTACCCGACGGTGACCTGCGGTACACCACGGGCTTCCCAATTCATTGGCAACAGCCGCCAGAACTCCGTAATTCTATTGGTCTTACATTGCCTCCAAGGGCAGGAGTCCTGGTTCCCAAGACCCATACTTTTTCTGGCAACACGTACCTTTGAGCTTGGTTTTCGCTTACGGCATTGGTGGTCAAGATGTACCAATTTTATCAGAAGAATTGCTCGTTTCCTCATCCACCCCGTCGCTGTTCCACAGCACGGCTTGGAATTCGACTCGCGGGAGTGGAATCGTCAACTCACTGGCACTCATCCCGACGCGAGGCTACACTCTTAGCGCGGGGCTGATGCTGCTTTGGCGGGCGGGACAGTTCGAGCTATACTTCTACTTGACCGTAGAGGTCGTAGACATCTGAACTCGTAATTTTCACAGGTACGATCGATCCCAGCCGTGCTTCTCCTGTCACATAGACGAGTCCATCTACTTCTGGGGAAAATCTGGCGGATCTACCAATCAACTCACCTGTCTCTGGCTGTTCTTGTTCTATCAGGACATCAACTACCTGACCGACAGATTCTTGATTTTTCTTCAATGATATAGGTTGTTGTGCCGCCATTACCGAATCGCGCCAAATTTCCATTTTTTCTGCTGGCAGTTGATTTGGCAAGCTGAAGGCTGGGGTACCTTCTTCGGCGGAAAATGTGAATACTCCGACGTGATCGAATTCGTGGCGCTTGACAAATTCCAGCAAATGTGCTGCGTGTTCGTCGGTTTCGCCGGGGAAGCCAACAATAAAAGTTGTTCGCATCACGGCGTTGGGAATTGCTGCTTTGAGCCGATCGACTATAGCATCATTAATCCCAGCTTGAAAAGGTCTGTTCATCGCCCGCAGAATTTCCGGGTGCGAGTGTTGCAGAGGTAAATCCAAGTATGGCAAAACGTTGGGCGTTTCGCAGATTGCCGCCACAACTTGCGGAGTCAAACCTGTAGGATAGGAGTAGTGCATCCGAATCCAAGGCACATCTACTTGACCCAAAGCGCGCAGTAGTTCGGCTAGCTTCGGTTCGCCGTAAATATCTTTGCCGTAGTTGGTGGTAATTTGAGAAATTAAGATAATTTCTTTGACACCTTCCGATGCTAATTGCTTAGCTTCGGCGACAATAGATTCGATCGTGCGCGATCGTTGATTTCCGCGCAAGTGCGGGATAATGCAAAATGCACAGCGGTAGTCGCAGCCTTCTGCTATCCGCAGATAGGCGACACCTTCGGATGTCGTGCGGTAGCGGGGAGTTGTTTCGTCAGCGATGTAAGTAGGTTCGCTAGAGACGAGGGAAACTCGATCGCCCTTTTCGACCCGCTGCATCACATCGACTATTTTATGATAATCGCCAGTGCCGACAATTGCGACTGCTTCCGGCAATTCATCCAGCAATTGTTGTTGAAAATGCTGTGCCATGCAGCCAGTGATGACTACTTTTTTATTAGCTTCTGCCAATTCGACCAAAGTGCGGACTGACTCTTCTCGCGCAGCTTGGATAAAACTGCAAGTATTGACTACAACATAATCGGCTAATTCTTCATTAGAATCTACCTGATAGCCCGCTTGAGCCAGCAAGCCAATCATGTGTTCGGTATCGATGCGATTTTTTTCGCAGCCGAGGTGCGTAAATGCGATCGTTGGCTTCGTTGCCATGCAGTAATTAGTTGCTGTTGCGCTATTTTTGATGACTTTTTATTCTATCACACACTTTGCGAATTTGCAAGATATTCATTTAATTTTTTCCCTCGGATGCGATCAATAAAAATTGCAGTTTCTTTGTGGCGGCAACTTCCACAGCACAAGAGTTTTGAGACTTTTGTACCAGCTTTTTTTCAGCGGGGTCAGCTTTGAGCCGATCGATTAGCGTAGTCGTTATTCTTAGCCTTTGAGGCGGGGACGGGCGATCCACGGCTATAACCCTTGATTTTACAGCGAAGTTATTATGCTTAATTGTTAAGCATCCCAGGTAATGAACAGTCTCCAATATTAAGTGTTATTTTTTTTAAACTTAGTGAATGCTTTAACAGTAATACCTGAAATTTGAGTTAACTGGCTTGAAAAAGTGTCATAATCATCTGCTTAGGTTGATAGTTTTTCTATAGTGAATGTCGAGCAAAAATCATTGCTGTGTAATGATTTCAAATTGTATTGCTGTCCCAATCTTTTGGTTACTTCATATTCACAAGTAACAACTACTTCACCAGGATTAAATTTCTTGTTTTTATTCTGTTGCTGATAGTGAACCACAGATGATATTGAATAATTGTTCTGAAAATTTGCTACTTCTGCGTAAAATATCAAGTGAGCATTATATTTGTTACTTACCGCAGTAAACTTGGTTAATTGCGGAACATCGTTGAACATTTCTTGAAAGTAATCTCCATACATAACTTCAGAACCCCGTGTATCAAAACTTAGTAAATCCTGCTTATAAACCAAGTTATATGTAATATCAAAATAAGGCAGGATGAAAATAGCGATAGCTGTTAAAATAAAAATCAACTGGCGCTTCAAATCGTTAACAGGAAACGAATTAAGTATCGCCTTGAAAATTTCAGTTAAACCTACACCAATAACCAGAGACGCTATGGGATATAGAGGAATAATATACCAAGTGAGCTTAGTTTTGGCAAAAGAAACGATCGTGAAATACAAGGTTAAGTAGAAAAATCCGAAAAATCCCACTGTTTTCAGATTTTTTTTAACACTCAATAGACTAATCGGTAAACAAATAGGTAATAACTCGATCCACCTCATAAATCTGTCATTGTGTATCTGGTATAAATAAAATAAAAATGAACCCTGATGCTTTTCATGCACATTGAAATATCTACCTGTCAGGTCGTTGTCTACTACGGCTTTGAGATAGCCGGGATTATAAAATTCTCTAGCCATGTAGTAACTTAATACCACTCCTATCAAAATGCTCAAAGAAATATAAAGCCGAGATGAAAAGAGCAAGATTTTTAGTTTTCTTTGATAAACAGTATACAAAAAAATACCTGGCAATGGCATAAGTCCTGCTACACTTTTGGTTAACACTGCCAAGATTAAAGCAGCGGTTGCTATTGACCAATAAAAACGTTGTTTTTCTAGTTCATTTGAGTGCAAGTAGATCAAGTATGAAAGGGAATAAATAGTTATCCAAAGCACAAGCATGGCGTCATAATCTCCGCTTCTGCCTGCGTGAAATCCTATAAAAGCGGAACTGGTTATTAATACCAACCCACTCACCCATGCTATTTTCATGTCTTTCAAATATTTGGCAGAAAATATAAAAACTATAATAGCTGTACTCATAGCGGATATTGCTGACGGCAACCGCAGAGAAAATGTGTTATATCCAAAAATTTTCATGCTGAGGGCTATGAGCCAAATTAACAGAGGTGGTTTAGTATTCCACATATCAGGCTTTCCCTCAAAATGCGTAACTATCAAGTCCCCATTCATCGTCATTTCCAAGGCATTTACTGCTAGTCTAGATTCATCCCACATCCGAATAGATGGGAACTCTAAACAAAATAAAAATACAAAATAGCAGGCAACGATAAATAGGAATAGATTTACTGAAAAGTGATATTTTACATATTTTTGCATCAAATATAACAGCCAGTTACCACGGGTTGATATCTGATCGGTGTTTAGCTGGAAAATTGCCACTAATAAAGCAGCATAAACAATGAGAACAATTGCTGACGCACGCCACCAAAATACTGAAGAAGTAGTGTCATATGCTTGCAACAAATTTACGATCGCTGTTTTCGCTTCTATTTGAGCAACTCCGCCTTGAACGGCGACAGTATGATAGTCTTTAGTGTTGGCAGAAGAGTTTTTATCCCAAATTTCGCAGCTACTACCACTCCGCGTTTTGGTAATTTGGAAAACATAATCAATAGTTGCACCAGCGGTTACTCGCACTTTGGCTGCGAAGTGATTTGACTGGCGTTTCATTGGCGTGTAGATAATTTTATCTTTGACTGCAGTACCTGTAGGGCCTTGGGCTTGGGGTAATGTCGCCAAGTCGTTAACTCCCCAAACGAGAAAGACTTCGCCTGCTGCGGGTAAAGAGTAGTTAATTTCCTGTGTTACTAAGGTTTGAGGTGAGGAATTCGCTGCGCTATTTGCCAAAACAGCAGGTTGCCAGCAGAAATAGCAAACTAGGAAGGCTAGAAAATAGCGCAGTAAAGCAATCAAAGACTTTGGCAACGAATCCACTGGAAGATGATCTGACCGGCTGCGGGTGAGTTTCCTGGTGTGATTTTTCATGACATGAACTCATAAAATTTCTAGAAAATCGATCGTAGGAATTACGAACTCAACCTTTCAGCATTACTTTTTCAATAAGTCTATGGTATCCGATGATACATCCGGGGCGATCGCCCGACTAGCATCACCCGCAAGCACTTGCGTAGCAGACGCAGCAGTCAATTGCCCGTAAGAGTTTGCGCCCAAACCATTAACTTGACGCATCAAAGTGCCCATTTCCAAAGCACTCATCGCATAATTCCAGCCCAAATTGCTCTTAATTCCCGCCCTTTCCAAAGCTTGCTGCATCGTGTCAGTCGTCACCACCCCAAAAATCACGGGCACACCAGTTTGAAAAGCAGCCGCAGCAATTCCCTTAGAAACCTCACCAGCCACAAAATCGAAATGCGGAGTTTGGCCGCGAATTACCGCACCCAGACAGATTACCGCATCGTAGCGGCCAGAAAGAGCAGCTTTGCGCGCCACCAAGGGAATCTCAAAACATCCCGGAACCCAATAAAAATCAACTTGATTCCCATCAGGATTAATATCAACCCCGTGGCGCTTCAAACAATCTTGACATCCTTCCAAAAGTTTGTTGACAATCAAATCGTTAAAACGACCGATCACAATCGCAAATCGTAAAGATTCTGTTTGAGTAAAAGTTCCCTCGAAAACAGTCATAGTGTTTCTAGTTTAAATTTTAGGTTTTAGATTTTAGTTTTTTGTTGGCGAGAAGGCAAAAGTTAGAAAGCTGAAACATCTCATCTTAATCTCAAGTGCAAAAACATACAAGTTCGTCGTGCTGGCTGGACAATTCCTAGCTTCTGCCGAATGCGGAATGACTTTAAATTGCTGGTTAATGCCTTCAACCTTCTATCTTTTACCTTCTTTCTTCGATAGTCTTAGGCGAAATTAAACTACCAAAAAGTTTAAGACACCCACTGCAATAACCAGTAAGAACCAGAGACCAGAACCAGCATAAATTAGCGTTTTAGACTGATTCCAGTTTTGGGGAGAGGCATAGGCAACTGGCACACCAACAACCATCACAAAAGACAGTAGCACGAGACCTAGTAAAACCACTTGAAACAGAATTGATAACATCTTTTCTCCTTTTGATATAACCGTGCGTGGACGAGAAATAGTTTGTCATAATCTGGCAAAATATTCCAGATTATAGTTTTTGACAATTTCCAGATGGTCGATCGAGAAATTGTCGGTTGATTGATACGAAAGAGACTATACCTCTCGCAAAAATAGCTAGGACGCTGCTCAAAGCCCATCCCAAAAAAATCATTTTTTCTTGTGGGGTGGACACGCGAGCCCGCCCGAAAATTTGATTAAAAGGACTTTTGCACTCTTGTCTACTGTGCAAATTCGGGCGTTGCGCGAACAAGCGTCAGTAGCTCTTGGGATTTTTAACAATTTTATCATTGTTCGCAGCAGGACAGAAAACTGGAAAGGTTAAGTTAAAGCCTGATCGCCCGATCCGGTATCCGAGCACCAGAAATTGCTAGTGTGGGAGTGAGAGATGCGAGATTTTCGGCTATGGACTTAGTTTTGTGCCACACAACAGCAGATTTTGACAGCTTAGGCGCGGCGGTGGGACTTTGCGTGCTGCGCCCCGGTAGCAGAATCGTGCTGACTGGCGGTTGTCACCCGACGGTGCGAGATTTTTTGGCGCTACACCGCGACGAGTATCCGCTGATTGAACGTCGATCGGTCAATCCGCAACAAATTCGATCTATTAGTATAGTGGATGCCTCACAGCGCGATCGACTAGGAAAAGCCGCCGAATGGCTAGACTTGCCACACCTCAACGAAATAGCCGTTTTTGATCACCACCTACAAGCTGATTTGGACATCCCCGCCACGGTTACACAGATTGAAGCAGTTGGCGCAACCACCACATTAATTGTCGAACAACTGCGGGAAAAACTCAAAAATTCCGCAGAAAACGGCGATACAGTATCCCAGCTTTTACCTTCGGAAGCCACAGTCATGGCCCTCGGTATCCACGTCGATACAGGTTCCCTCACCTTTGAGGGCGCAACTGCGCGAGATGCAATGGCTTTAGCGTGGTTAATGGAACAGGGAGCAAGTTTGCGGGTAATCGCGGAATATGTAGAACCCGGTTTGTCTCCGCAATTGCAGGATTTGCTGAGAGAAGCGTTGGAGAATTTGCGATCGGAAACCTTGCACGGTTATACAGTAGCTTGGGTACTGCTATCTACTAATGACTATGTTCCCGGACTTTCTGCACTAGCTTCTCGCTTGCTAGATTTAACTGAAACCGATGCTCTACTTTTAGCCAATGTTTATAACTTTAGCGAAAACGACCACCGCAACATCCCTGAATCGCCAGTTTCCAACCGCTTAGCTATTATCGGTCGATCGCGCATCGAAGGCACAAACCTCAGCGAATTATTTAAACCCCTCGGTGGCGGAGGCCACGCCCGCGCCGCATCCCTCGCTACACGGGATGTTGATCCGCTGCTGACTTTAAATCAATTAGCTGACGCGCTGAAAGCTCAAATCCCGCACCCTCCGACAGCCCGCGAATTAATGTCGTCTCCCGTGCGGAGCATTCGCCCAGAAACTTCGGTGGGGGAAGCTCACCGTATCCTCCTGCGTTACGGACATTCGGGGCTTTCGGTGGTCGATACGGGCGATCGGCTCGCTGGCATTATCTCGCGGCGCGACATAGACATTGCCCTGCACCACGGTTTCAGTCACGCCCCCGTCAAGGGTTACATGACTCCGCAGCTAAAAACGATCGCCCCAGATACCTTGCTGCCAGAAATTGAATCTTTAATGGTGATGTATGATATCGGGCGCTTGCCAGTATTGGCAAACGGTCAACTGGTGGGAATTGTTACCCGGACTGATGTGTTGCGGGAATTGCACCAGCAAAAAGCGCGAGACAGGGGAAGCAATGCAGAATTGCCTAATTGTCCCGTGCCCGAATCGGTTGAGCAGTTGTTGCGATCGCGCATCAGTCCCGAATTATGGCAATTATTGTCGATCGCCGCCAATATTGCCCACAATCGCGGCTGGCAACTTTATATTGTGGGTGGAGCAGTCCGGGATTTACTCTTAGCCACGGATGACACATTGGCGCTAACAGATATTGATTTGGTTGTGGATGGAAAGTGCGGTTCCGACGATTCCGGTGCTGGTGTCGAGTTAGCTTCCTCGCTGCAAAAACTTTACCCCGAATCGCGTTTGGACGTTCACGGTCAATTTCAAACCGCCGCGCTTTTGTGGCCCAAAGACTCTGCTTTCGGCTCGCTGTGGGTGGATATCGCTACGGCTCGCACTGAATTTTACCCTTATCCGGCTGCAAATCCTGAAGTTGAAGCGAGTTCAATTCGCCAAGATTTGTACCGCAGGGATTTTACAATTAATGCGCTGGCTGTGCGGTTGGGTGTTCCTCGCAGTGGCGAATTGTTAGATTTTTTTTGCGGTTTGCTGGACTTGGAATCGAAGCAAATTCGAGTTTTGCACGCCAATAGTTTTATCGAAGATCCCACGCGAATTTATCGCGCTGTGCGGTTTGCGGTGCGGTTGGGATTTGAAATTGAGCCGCAGACGGAAGGATACATCCGCAACGCTTTGGCAAGCGGGATTTATTACCGAATTCAGGGGGAAAACGGCCGAGCTCCGGCTTTGGAAACTCGGCTCAAAAGCGAATTGAAATACATTTTGCAAGCCCCGTACTGGAAAGTTGCTTTGCAAATGCTGGGAGATTTGCAGGCTTTGCGCTGCATTCATCCTAGTTTGGAGTTGGATCGGGAGTTGTGGCGGCAACTGCGTTTGCTCGATCGGTGTTTGAATGGAAGGAAGAAGGAAGGTTCGGCAACGGATTCTGTAACGGATGTAACGGATGTAACGGATGTCAGGAAGAAGGAGGAGGGAAGTTCGGCAACGGATTCTGTAACGGATGTAACGGATGTAACGGATGTCAGGAAGAAGGAAGAAGGAAGAAGGAAGAAGGAAGAAGGAAGAAGGAAGAAAGAAGAAGGAAGAGACAATTCCCAATTCCCAATTCCCAATTCCCAATTCCCAATTCCCCATTCCCCATTCCCCATTATCAATATTCCCGATTGGCAGATGCGGCTGGAAGTTTTGATAGCTTATTTAGCACCGGAATATCGCGGCAAGGTGGCTGCAAATCTTCAGTTACCCGCTGACAGCATTAAGCGGTTGGAAGTGTTGGAAGCGGGAAAGAACCAGTTAGCAGAGAATTTGCCTAAGTGCGAGTTGCCTAGTCAATTGGTATTGCTGTTGAGGAATTATGAGTTGCCGGTGTTAATTGCGATCGCCCTACAAAGTCCGCGAAAATTCCGCCGCCAAATCTGGGAATATCTCACCAAATGGGCGAATGTTGAGCCGCCTTTGAATGGCAACGATTTGAAGGCTTTGGGTTATAAGCCGGGGCCTGGGTTTAAACGAATGTTGGATGATTTGTTGGCGGCGAGGTTGGATGGCGATTTGGGCGATCGGGCTGCTGCTATCTCTTTCGTAGCACAACGTTATCCTCAAACTTAGTAAGGTGCGTCAGCAGCGCGTTATTTTTGCTATAATAGATTAGCTAATTGCTGACGCACTCTACTAAAATTTAAGTTTTCAATCCTAAACAGGCTAACCAGGCGATCGCACATTATTGATATTTCGAGAATTAAGGTGAAGAAACATCACGCTCCTGCTTTAATCGCAATTGTCCTTTACAAAACATTTGTGGCTTCCCTCTTGACAGTAACTTCGATTGCTTTGCTTTTTGCATTAAAAAATCATCAAGTCTTAGAAGAGTTTTCGCAATCTTATTTGTGAGAAAGCCAACTCAAAATTATTGAATTCATCTTAGACAAACTTTTAATTCTCAAGCCTAAAAACTTACTGCTTAGCGGACTTGCCGCAGCACTTTATGCAGTGTTAACTGCTGTTGAAGCCGTTGGTTTGTGGTACGAAAAAGACTGGGCAACCATCTTAGTTTTAGTGCTGGTAAGCATCAGTATACCCCCTGAAATATATGAATTAGTTCACGGGGTCACGGTACTTAAGTTAGCGGTATTTATCACAAATGTAGCCATCTTATGGTATTTGCTCCACCATTGGCCGAAGCATGGTAAAGGAGCTTAAAGTTTTGATTATTCAGAGGAAACTCACTGGATTTTATAAATGTCAGCATTTTCCATTTTAATTTCATAAAACGGCTGATCAGTCAAATAAAAACCTCAATCTTTACAAAAATTTTGTGATTGTAAAGATTCGATAAAGCTACGAGGGGTTATACCCCCTATGAGTTATAGTGACATATATATAGATGCACCCTGATGGTTTTCCCGTTCCACAAGAGCGGGATTTTTATTGGAAAAATATTGTATTAAGTTTTAAGACTCCTGGTAGAGATAGAATTGGTGGAAAACTTCAATAAAACGATCGCCAGATGCAAAAATAGCACAGCTAAAGCAAAAACGATGGTTCGGAGCGATCAAACATCCGCCCTAACTCTGCGAAATAACCCAAAGAGGTTAGCATAGTTTGGGAAACGGCATCAACTGAAGATCAACTTAGCGTTCACAACAGCCCTGCAATAGGGTGAAGACACCATTGCGACTTTAGGCAGAGAGGGTTCGGCATCACTTACCGAGCTACCCACATTCATTTAAACTGAGATGTTGCACGATTTTCAATTACTTGTTTAGGAACAGGCCGGAAAGCCTGTTCCACAATAAAATTCATCTCTTGTGGAACAGGCCGGAAAGCCTGTTCTTGACAATGGTGCAAGATGTAAGTTTAAACAGAGATGTTGCACCATTTTCAATGCCAAAGATAAGCTGTTGTGCATTGAAATTGTGTGTTGAGGGCGGGCTTTCCTACCAACCGCACAATAGCGAAAGTTTATTTGACCATGCAATTTAAAGGCGGATTAGCTTAACAGCTAGAATTAATAGTTTATTTCGCTCTAATTTTTGAAGCTTTATGGATTAAGAAGATTTCACTCATGATGTTAGGTCAATTTTCAGGAATCCCCAACTGGATGATGCTTAGTTACACAAGATTTTAAGTTTTTTTACAAAGTCTTGTCTCCGACAATCAACCCTCTTTGTCACTTAAGCAGTGCATTGGCCAGTTGGGGTAACGAATGTGGGTTAGAAAACACTTAAAAACCCGGTTTCTTCTTAAAGAAATCGGGTTTCTGAAATCGATACCCAAGAGCGATTTACTGTCTAGAATAAGCGAAAAATAAAAGGGTAGCGGTAGGGTTGGTTGGGATCTTTTAAAATCTGGAGAATCGCCAAGATTGTCAGTCCCCAATGCAGCAGATAACCGATTGGTATTAGGAAAAAGCCGGCCAAACCTAAAGTCAGGAAAGTTACCACCCCAATAATGGTGGTGTACAGCCAGACGTTGAAGTGAAAATTGATGGCTTCGGTGGCGTTTTCTTTGACAACGGGGTCATCTGATACTAATAATACGGCGATCGGCACTCCGATCGACAACCCTAACGTACTCAAAAAAATAGCCCCGTGGCACAGCAGTGATAGCAGCTTTCGCTTGTCGGAGTCGTACATATTAGTTTTATTCCTTGACTTTACCGATAATTTTACCTTTAATAGCAACTGTAGCACAGGCTATAATGGCGATCGGGTGATGATTCCCCTACCTAATTTGTGATGACAACAGAACTCGAAACTGAACTGCTGACTGCTGTTGAGCGCCGGCGCAACTTTGCTATTATCTCGCACCCTGACGCGGGTAAAACTACTTTGACAGAAAAGCTGCTGCTGTACGGAGGTGCAATTCACGAAGCAGGTTCTGTGAAAGCGCGGCGGGCTCAGCGACACGCTACGTCTGACTGGATGGCGATGGAACAGCAGCGGGGAATTTCTATTACTTCTACTGTTTTGCAGTTTGAGTATAAAAAATATCACATTAATCTGCTCGATACTCCAGGACACCAAGATTTTAGCGAAGATACTTATCGCACTCTGGCGGCGGCTGACAATGCGGTGATGCTTGAGGATGCTGCTAAGGGTTTGGAACCGCAAACTCGGAAGTTATTTGAAGTTTGTAAGCTGCGAAGTTTGCCTATTTTTACTTTCTTTAATAAGCTCGATCGCCCTAGCAGAGAACCTTTGGATTTGTTGGACGAAATTGAGAAGGAATTGGGGTTGCAGACTTATCCGGTAAATTGGCCCATAGGTACGGGCGATCGCTTTAAAGGTGTTTTCGATCGCAGGGCGCGCAAAATTCACTTATTCGAGCGGACTAAACACGGTTCTCGTGCTGCTGTTGATACCGTCATTGAATTGGGCGATCCGCGCATTGAAGATTTGTTGGAACAAGACCTTTACTATCAGCTCAAAGAAGAGTTAGAACTGCTTGATGAGTTGGGAACTGAACTCGATTTAGACTTGGTTCGCGCTGGAAAAATGACGCCTGTTTTCTTTGGCAGCGCGATGAGTAATTTTGGGGTCGAACTGTTTTTAGATGCGTTTTTAGATTACGCTATGAAGCCGATCGCCCGCAAGAGCAGCGCCGGAGACTTGCCACCAACTTATGAAGATTTTACCGGGTTTGTGTTTAAATTGCAAGCGAATATGGACCCAAGACACCGCGATCGGGTGGCGTTTATTCGGGTTTGTACGGGCAAGTTTGAAAAGGACATGAACGTGACTCACGCTCGCAGTGGTAAAACGGTGCGTTTGTCAAGACCTCAAAAGTTATTTGCTCAGGATCGCGAGTCGATCGAGGTTGCGTATCCGGGCGATGTGATCGGTTTGAACAATCCGGGGGTATTTGCGATCGGCGATACTATTTACACCGGCCAAAAACTGGAATATGAAGGGATTCCCTGTTTTTCTCCTGAACTTTTTGCTTTTTTGAGAAATCCCAATCCTTCTAAGTTTAAGCAGTTCCGCAAAGGCGTTTCTGAGTTGCAGGAAGAAGGCGCAGTGCAAATTATGTACTCGGTTGATGAGTCGAAACGCGAGCCGATTTTGGCGGCTGTGGGACAGTTGCAATTTGAAGTTGTGCAGTTCAGAATGCAGTCGGAATATAATGTGGAAACGACGATCGATATGTTGCCCTACAGTGTAGCTCGTTGGGTTGACGGCGGTTGGGATGCGCTGGAAAAAGTTGGGCGGCTGTTTAATACGGTGACGGTGAAAGATACTTGGGGAAGGCCGGTTTTGCTGTTTAGAAATGAGTGGAATTGCCGACAGGTGGAAGGGGAGCATCCTGTGTTGAAGTTAAATGCAATCGCCCCTGTGGTGTCAGGTTTGGCTGTTAGCGAGGAGTGAGATTACCGCAGGCAAAGGACACAACATTGTTGTGTCCATACAAATGATATTTATAGCAACCCTAAATTATTCGCGTAATTATTGTAGGGGCAATCCCCCCGTGGTTGCCCGGATAGATAGGGGGTAGGCACGGGGGCACTACCCCTACAAATTTACATGAATGATTTAGGATTGCTATATTTGGCTTAAATACGCCGGATATAAGAAGTTACAATCACGGCTCTAACAGTTTTTCTAAGATGGTGTAAATGTCTTTTTTGTCACCATCTTTACGTCTCCCTAGTCCCACGACAACTAGAACTCGATCTTGTTCGACTTGATAAACTATAGGATAGCGCTGTCCAACAGCTCGGATGCTGCGAAATTCTGATAGGTTATCTACAAGGGCTTTGCCTTGCTTTTGTGGTTCAACTTGTAGTTAATCAATGCGATCGCGCAATTTTTCCTGTTCTCGTCAATCTTTGACTGCCTCCAACATTTCCAGTGCCAGTGGCGTAAGCTGGATCTCATATTCGATCGCATTTTCTCCGTGATTCATAGTCCCAATTTTGCTTTGGCATTTTCCCAGGAAATAGTTTCCCCTTGGCGTGCTTGGGTGATGCTTTGGCGCAATTTGGCAACGAATTCTGTATCGGTGAGAATATCTAAGGTTTCTAACAGTTCAGTCAAATGCGTGTAGCTCATTGCAGCCATAACGGGAACGCCATCTTGAGTGATGATGATAGGCTCATTGATAAGTTCTTGGGGTAGGTTTGGAAGCTGCTGCTGTGCTTGGGCAATGGTGAGTCGTTTGGACATGGTTGTACTAAAGCAACATTACTTTTAATTTAGCATTTCGGCCGAACTAACTGGTTTCCAGCCGCTGACGCTGGTAACGAGTAAATCCAAAATCTAAGATCCAAAATCTAAAATCCAAAATGGATTGACGGCGGCCCCCATCTGCGGCTACGCTTTGAAGTGAGAGGTTGCTTGCTTGTAGAGGAGGCAGCCCGCGTCGCCCAAAAATCTAGTTGCACTGCCCAAAGCTGCTGCTAACAGCAATGGACAGCATAACCGCCAAACTGGGACTAGCAGTCTGGAGGCTAACGGAGTATCTTAACATCCTCTGTAGCCGCCCTGCTATGTGTTGAAATGCGGGGCGGCTGGGTTTTTGGGTTTTTCTAGAAAACCCAAAACCAGGAGAACATATTATGTCACAGGAATTCTTGCCTGACGACAACAAATTCTATCGCCCAAATGACGACTCAGCAGCAGTATGCGAACAGGAAGTGGTGCTGTTAACGGTTGTCGGTTCGCCCAAGGGTGTCAGGGAAACCATACTCACTTTGTACCGGCTGGGATTTGCAGAAGTGGGCGATTGGAGCCCCGTACAGCGTGCCGCTAATCCGAAGCAGGTGATGAGCGTGCTGATGTCGGAAGCGGGCTGATGGTACTTCGCCGAGAAAATCTGGGCGGTAAGCTACAAGGTTAAATAGCTAAATTCGAGGGCGGGCCTTTAACGTTCAGCCCTGAGTCCGGCAGGGGTTTCAACCCCTGCCTCAAAGCAAAAGTCCTCGCTATGAGGACTGAAGAATTCATTAGTCCTCATAGCGAGGACTTTTGCTAAAAGCCCCGTGGAATTCATTCCTTGGCGGCCTTTCGGTTTAAGTTAACTGGACACGTCCTCCTTTTTAATGCCGCGTCTTTACTCCTTGCGATCGAGGTAAATGCTGAGACTATCCTCACCCAAATTATCGAGAAGTTGTTGCAGCGCGTCGCGGCTATTGCGAACCAGATCGTTGTTAGGAGCAATGGCTAAAGATCGATTAAACATTTCCAGAGCCTCTTGCCCATTCTTGAGTGCTTCCTGTTGCTCAGATAATTTTGCTTGTAAATCACCCAGTATTCTCAGTGCAATACCTTTGTTGTTGAGGACAATGATGTCATCCGGTGCAATAAGTAAAGCTCTATTGTAAGCAGCGATCGCATCTGAGTAAGACTGTTTTGCCACCTCAAATTCACTTAGCTGTGTTTGCAATTCACCCAGACTTAACAGCGCATTCCCTTTCTTGTTGAGAGCACAGATATAATCCGGTGCAATAAGTAAAGCAGAATTACAGGCAGCGCTCGCCTCAAAGTAAGACTGTTTTGCCGTCTCAAATTCACTTAGCTGTGCTTGCAATTCACCCAGACTTCGCAGCGCATTCCCTTTGTTGTTGAGAGCATTGATATAATCCGGTGCAATAAGTAAAGCAGAATTATAGGCTGCGATCGCTTCTAAGTAAGACTGTTTTGCCGCCTCAAATTCACTTAGCTGTGCTTGCAATTCACCCAGACTTCGCAGCGCATTCCCTTTGTTGTTGAGAGCATTGATATAATCCGGTGCAATAAGTAAAGCAGAATTATAGGCTGCGATCGCTTCTAAGTAAGACTGTTTTGCCGCCTCAAATTCACTTAGCTTTGCTTGTAATTCACCCAGCCGTAGTAGCGCAATCCCTTTGCTGTTGAGAGCATTGGTATAATCCGGTGCAATAAGTAAAGCAGAATTACAGGCAGCGCTCGCCTCAAAGTAAGACTGTTTTGCCGCCTCAAATTCACTCAGAATTGCCTGCAAATTACCCAGACGTAGTAGCGCAATCCCTTTATTGTTGAGAGCACAAAGGTAATCCGGTGCAATAAGTAAAGCAGAATTACAGGCAGCGATCGCCTCAAAATAAGACTGTTTTGCCGTCTCAAATTCACTTAGCTGTGCTTGCAATTCACCCAGACTTTGCAGCGCATTCCCTTTGTTGGTAAGAGCAGCGATATCATCCGGTGCAATAAGTAAAGCAGAATTATAGGCTGCAACTGCCTCTAAATGTTCCTGTCTTGCCTCTACATATCGAGCCAACCGAGCATAGTAATCTCCCTCCGAGCGCGAAACTCTACCAAGCCAATAATCACTTTTAATCCACAACTCATCTCTAACTCCCAGCAGCGACTCGCATTCCCCGTAACGACTCAGCCGCAATGCTTCATCAAACACCTCTTCCCATTCCTTCACACCCCGCTCCCAATCCAAGCGATTAGCATGATAAATTGCCTCAGCCACATCCCCCACTTCCCGATAATGCCCCTCTAAAACCTCATGCGCCCTGCGAGTTTTCGGATGATCCCGATCGGCATCCAAACGCCGCAATAAATCGTGAATCCGATACCAGTTATCCCCCCGCTTCTGCGATTTCCACACAAAGGAAAAACCCGTCAACATCTCAAAATTTGCACTGCTTGCCTGGAAGTGGCAACCAGATCCCAATTTTACGTACAAATCCTCATCAAAAGCGCGACCAGCACTCAGCGAATGCACGGCCGATCGCACTTCTCGATCGACATAACTCAGCAACCGATCTGTTAATTCCGCAGTCTTGTTTTCCAACTTCGGAATCCGCGCAAAATCCGACGACATCAACTCAATTCCCCGCCTTCTTTCTGCCAGCACCGCATCCGCGCACAAACCCAAATAAAACGGATGTACCTGCAAATTCTCCCAATTATCAGCGGGATTGACGCTGGCATATTTAATTACAGCATCTGCCAAATCTGCCTTGTCAATCTTCACTTTGTGCAAGTAATCCCTCGCATCATCCGGCGACAAATGCCACACCAATTGTGCATCTATATAATCTGCGGGAATCGGAAACCTTGACGCATTCGGCCACCGCAATTGCGTCACCGGACACTCTCGCCCCGCCACAACAACTACAATCCCCAATTTGTAATCCAATGCCCTCAACAACCGCCGAAACCACTCATCTTGATACCAAAAAGTTGCGCCTTGAGAATTGCGTTTTTCATCCCACATTTTCTCGTGAGTATCGAACAGCATCACGAGGCGATCGGGTTTATTTTTGCCAGCCATTGTCGCATTCAAATCCCCAGCAAACAATTTCGGCAAATAGTCGGTTAACTCAGTATCAATATCTAGACGGCGAATTTCCTCCGCCTTTTCATCGCTGACGCCCAAGCGATTTTGAATTAATTTCATCGCCCGCTTAATCCCGCCCAATTTATCTATCCCTTTGAGCACCGCTACAGCTTGCGCCACCACCGGAAAATCTGCAAAAGTTTCAATTATAGGTACCACCAATTCCGCCACATCATCGGGGAAAAGTTGGTTGAGAGTTGCCTGTGATTCGCCTTTGTTCAGCAAATACCAAAAGCAAGCAAAGTCATAATTTGGAAATTTAAATTTATATTTCTTAGTGGCTGCTGCCAGATTTCGGCGCAGCATCAGCAAGCCGTAAAATCTATCTTGCGGTTTATCTTCTTTAATCGGTATCAATCCGAAATCGTGTCTGACTGCGGGTATGGGAGTGTAGGTCTTAGGTTCAGCATAGCGGACAAAATCAGCAACTTGGGCGGCTTGTGATTCTGGGATGTCGTGCAATTGTTTCCACACCTGCGGCGAAAACCTTTTGCAGCAGTGAAACTGCAAGTGTTGTAGCAGCAAAGACTTGCCGTTGCCTCCATCTCCGTAAAAATACAAAATTTGTTGGCGCGCGGGGTCTTCGTTTAAATAAAAGGCAAATCGGCGGGTAAATTCGTATCTGTCGGTAAAAAGTTCCAGTTTGCGATCGCCGCTAATAGATTCGCTTTCAAAATCTTCGTCGTCAATTGGCATAAGTGTGCAGGTGAGGTATTAATTTAATTATAAGCAAAAATTTGATGGAATCGGCGATTGAAACCCGGCGATTGAAATCGCTTCTACACAAACAAAGTCCGCCTTCGCCGACTAAAAGAGCAAGGAAGTATTTAACCACAAATTGACATAATTCTTCAGTCCTCTTTTAGAGGACTTTAGCTTTGAGGCAGGGGTTTAAACCCCTGTCGGATCGTGGCGATCGTGCAATATCTCAGAAACAAATAATTTTAGTGAAATTACTTAAGTACCTTGTGGCAAAAGTTGCAACTAATGACAGCAAAATAGAGCTGTGTTAGAACAGTTATCGATCGACCAGCAAAGCTATCTTAGAAAGGACGCTAGCGAAAGCACAGTCATGGCACCTCCCACTAATCCAAATCCGGCGGATTCATCTGCAAAACAGTCTCTAGAGGCTGGGCTCGCAGCTTTGAAACAGCAGGATTACCCCACCGCGATCGCCCTTTTAGAATCCGTTACCCAAACCGCAGCTAATCAGCCGTCGGGAATCCGCGCGCAGATGGGGTTAGTGGCTGCGTACAAAGCCACCGGTAATGTTAAAGAGGCGATCGCCCTGTGCACATCCCTCACCAAAATCCCCAACACCCAAATCAAAACCTGGGCCGATCGCACTTTAACCGAATTAACCCCACCTCTCCCCCCAAAACCAGCGGAAACTCCCCCAAAAACAGGCTTTGTCGCCTTCAATTCAGCAACGGAATCAGCGAAAAAAACGGTTAAGGGCGATGGCTTACGCCCCGCTTCGCTACGACCGACCGCAGACCAAAAAACCGGATTTTCAACCTTAGAGCCGACTGCCACGCCAGGAAACACCAAATTGACACATATTTCACCGCCACCACCACCCCCCAAACCGGCAATATCCACAGAAACCACACCCGATACAGAAACTAGCGACGAAAATAGCCCCCGTTCCTCAACAGATACTTACCAACTAACTTGGCGCGAAGCAGCGCGCGTGAAAAGCCCGCGTCCCCTCAAACCGCTAAAGTTGCTGGAGTTTCGGATCGAAGCTTTTGCAAGTGCGATCGCCCTATTTTTCCTAGCCCGCTTTATCCTGCAATTCCTGCTGACAAACACTAATTCTCTGTTGGTTCAGCTTTACATATTCACTAGACTGCCTATTTTCGCGCCGATTCAGCTTTTTTACCGCGATCCAACTCCCTTTGTTCAGATGGTTTTTGGATTGCTTTTGGCCTCGTCTCCCTGGCTGATAGACGCGCTGCTGAAACTGTTTTGCGGCATCGAAACTCTGCGCGGGTCAGTTTTATCCAAGCACAGCAAGGAAGCTAGTCGGGTACTGCGAAGTTATTGTACGAAGCAAAATATGCCGGTGCCGCTGCTGAAACTCTTGCCGCTGAATGTTCCTGTAGCTTTCAGTTACGGCTGTTTGCCCCGTTTTGCTCGGATTGCTGTGAGTCGCGGGCTATTGGAACAATTGACGGATGATGAAATTGCCACTATTTTCGCGCGGGAGTTGGGCCATATCTCTCACTGGGATTTTGCGCCGATGTCCCTGGCGCTGCTGGTGATTCAGATTCCTTACTTGATTTATTGGCAGGTGGCGCACTGGCAAGAGCGGTTGTGCGATTTAATGACGATCGAGTTTTTGCGTTCTGCTGTCAAATTTGTGGCCGCTGCAATTTCTGCTATTAGTTACGGGATTTATAAGTTGTTCAGGTGGCCGATGTTGTGGGTGTCGCGCCGCAGAGTATATTTTAGCGATCGCACTGCTGCGGAAATTACGGGTAATCCTAACGGTTTGACGCGGGCATTGTCTAAAATTGCGATCGGCATTGCTGCTAATATCGAGCAGCAAAAACAAACTAGCTTTTTCCTCGAAAGTTTCGATCTATTGTTACCTGTAGGGGTTGGACAAGCTGTAACCCTTGGTTCTGCTGCATTACACGCGCCGCTGGAACAGATTTTGCTGTGGGATGTCAGCAATCAGGAGCGCAATTGGTTGACGGTTAACCGCGCGCATCCTTTGCTGGGAGAGCGTTTGAAGCTGTTGGCTCTGTATGCTCAATTCTGGCAACTGGAGACAGAGTTAGATTTGGCAAACGCGGGAGTGCAAGCACCACCCAGGAAAGGAAAATTGTCTCTGTTTAAGTCAATACTCGAATTTAAAGACTCAAAACTATTTTTACAGGGTGCGCCGTTTTTTGGGATTCCGATGAGTTTGGCGATAGTCGGGGTGCTTTGGCTGATTGGCGGGATTTTTTCGAGGACGAGTATTTGGCAGTTGGATTGGCTTTGGGGCGATCGATCGATTCTTTGGGGCTGTTTGCCGATCGGATTTAGCATCGGTACTTTGATGCGGATCAATTATTTCTTCCCGGATATTATACCCCGAGAAACCGCTTCGCCGAGTTTGCCGGAAATTTTGTCAAATCCCGAGAGTTTGCCGCTGGATGCTGAACCGGTGCGGCTGGAAGGGCAACTTTTGGGTCGATCGGGTATGAGTAATTGGCTGGGACAAGATTTGATTTTGCAGACGGCGACGGGGTTGGTGAGGTTGCACTATGTTTCGAGGTTTGGCTACATTGGCTCTTTGTGGCCATTTTTGTTCAAAGAGACTACTCGCCCTAGCGATTTGATCGGAACATCTGTTGTGGCGACTGGTTGGCTGCGCCGTGGTGCTACTGTGGCGATCGACCTTGAAAGTCTCCGCAGTCAAGGAGGGAGGGTTAGTGACAGCGGACATCCGATTTGGTCTGCGATTTTGGCTTTTGCTGCTGCTATTTGGGGCGCATACATTATTATCCAGGGCCCAAGGTGAGGAATAGCGATCGGATTGTGGGGTGAATCTCACATCTTGCACCATTCTCGCTTAACAGGCAAGATGCCTGTTCCACAAGAAAATTCACTCTTTGTGGAACAGGCATCTTGCCTGTTCATAAAAAGCTTATTGAGAATGGTGCAACATCTCAGGTGAATCGGTGTCAACGCGCAGCCTCCATCGGTTTTGAGTTAAACAGCGGATTGGCGATCGGATTCTGGAGTTGCTCCCTACGCACCCTACAGTCTATCCGTTACATCCGTTACATCCGTTACAAAATCCGTTGCCGAACTTGCCTCTTCCTTCGTAAAGAAAAGTTGCTTTTTTGCCAGCATTCTGTTACATTAGTTTACATAAATTGAATTGAACCAAATAGCGCAATAACTTCAGTTGGCTAAAATCCCTTAAGGCATTGCGTAAAAATTGTCAACATCCCAACACAGCAAGTACAGCCAGCCGCTTGTCGGCTGTTTTTTTTCTACCGCTATTATTGCTGTGTGGGATGAATTCTCAAAAGTGATTCAGATGTGGTTTCCGTTAAATTCAGCCTGAAATCTTCCTAAATAACTAGCTCTGTTACCAAGGCTGTGATACCTTTAAAGAATGCTCGGACTCTGCCGGGCCCGATTTAAGGGATAGCGGGTAAATAAGTAGTTCTCAGCATTAGGAGCGAGATTAGGAACGAGGTAAGATTACTGCCTGAAAAAATGTTAGCCATTTTATCCATCACTGTATTAAACTGAATACTGGCATTCCGATCGCTTGCAATTGACATCCTTGGACATAAATTTCTAGACGGCGCTGGCTATAAACATTCTGAATCAAAACCGGAAGCAAGTAATACAGAATAGCCAATAGCCTAAACATTTGAGTGATGACTAAAAGTTTACACAACAACCTGAGATTTAAAAGCTCTCTGCATCGGCGGTTAAGTTCCGGCCTTATCAGAGTAAATCATCTTTTTGTTCTAAAAGGTGGGGGGAGCTGTCAAGGTTGGTGGGAGGAATGCGCCAATTCTCTGGTTATGTGGTGTTTGCCTGAAGTCAATATTCAGTTGACTTCAGGTAGTTCTGTTCGAGCAAATTAATTAAAATCCAAGTCTGGAGGAATTTTTCATGTCTATTCGTCTTTATGTTGGCAATCTACCAAAGGAACTCGATCGCCTAGAATTGCAAGAAGTTTTTGCACCGGAGGGTGAATCTGTTACCACAAAGGTAATTACAGACCGCAAAACTGGTAAATGCAGAGGATTCGGTTTTGTGACTGTGCTAACCGACGAACAAGCCGACCAAGTTATTGAGAAATACAACGGCTTGATGTTCAAAGAAAACCCACTGAAAATAGAGAAGGCATTGCCGCGCTCTAAGGGTAAATCTGAGAAGGGCGAAGAAGATCAGCAGCAGCAGTCGTCGCCGCAGTCACCGCAGTTGGTGTCCGCGTCGGCGTCGCCGTCTGTGCCAGCACCTGTGCCGCAACAGCAGCGCTCGGCTCCCCCTAGCCAAGGTGGAGGCGGTTCCAGCAAAAGCAATCGCCGTCGGGGTGACAACAACAAGTCTCGCCGCAATCAGTCAGCAGCAACGGTGTCGAGCGCTGATTCCGGCTCGGTGCAGCCAGATCCGCGCTGGGCGAGTGCTCTGGAAGAACTCAAGCAAAGATTGGTGGAAGCTCAGACTACTAATTAGTCGCCAATGGCAGCTAATTGCTGCTGTCTCTCGACTGTGGTTGACTGAATGTATCTGGAAGTGCGATCGAGAATCGGTCAAAAAACCCTGTTCTCGATCGCACTCTTTATGGCAAAAAACCTCTAATATCTAGCAGTGCGGTAAAATAACCGCGAGCCGGGAAGTAGTGAGGATTTAAGTCCTCCCTAGAAACCAGTTTGATTTTTGTCTATCGACCGGACACGATGTAATATCCTGAGAATGGTTGGCTAAAAACCCGGTTTCTCTGAAAATATAGGGTTAAGCAGCGAGAAATCTAGAAAGAAACCTGGTTTTTAGCCCGTCTAAACAAGTCCTCTTTATTCGATCGGCCCGAATTCGATTGTCTCAATAAAGTCAAAAATCTTGTTCATAATTCCCTCAACTTCAGACTCCAGGGAACCCAATTCATCCCCCTCCTGATAAATTCGCTGACAGCTTACGGTGTAGCAAAAATCGTCAGCAATAAAAGCCATAAGTCCCCGGTAAGCATCCAACCGAGTCAGAGGGCCATCGTTTTTCTGCCCGCTGAGAGTTGCACCCCCAGGCAAATCTAAAACCACGAAATAAGCTTCTTCATCTTCTAAATATTCCGCATGGAGTAACTTAGAATTGGCAACATTAGCAAGAATTGCCTGAGAAACAAAATTGTCGAGAAAAGACTTGAGATAACCTTCCTCGCCAACCGACTCGATTGTTTCTTCCACTTCACCAGCAACAGGGAAATAATCAATTTTCAGCAAAACGCCAAAGTCATCTGAAAATGCGACACAGCTTTCTTGATCATCAATTTTACCGCCTCGTTGATCGTCAACTGGAATGGGAACGCTAAAATTGCCTTCAGGAGATACGTACCATGCCACATCGAAATCAGACTCTTCGCCCTCTACTTCCGAGTAAGCAGCTATTACATCCTCAATAATTTCTGCTGCTTCCTCATCTTCCACACCTAATGCTTGCTGGAATTCCTGGAGAAAAGCCTCGTGCTTTTCAGATATTTCGCCATCGGCGACAAACATTGCTGCGGTTATTGCAAAAGTATCCAACACTAACTCATCTGGCATGGATTCCCAAGCAGTATTAAATAATGCTCCTAAACCGTCTTGGGCAACAATACCGGCGAGTCTTTGAAACATTGCTGACATATCATCTTCCGAGTATTCAGCAAATATTTCTGATTCCCAAAGTATGCTTTCTAAGATATCAGCATCCGTATCAGGGGAATTTGCCTCCGCTGCGACAAGTGCTACCGCTGCTACGGATTCTTCTAAAGTCAAGCTTGCTTCGGATTGGTCTTCTGAATTGAATATTTTATCAAACTTGCCCACAGGTTTTGCCCCGCTAGTGTTTAGTTGTGCTATTCATAGCAAATTTATGACATAAAAAGATAGTAGTCAGGGATACATTTACTTTTTGCAAAATGCCGCCAGTCAATGTGGGGTGTGTCTAGCCTTACACCTTACCACTCGTGAATATCAAATCTCCAATTAACCTACCAAGGACTGCCAATGATTGTGAATCCGGCCCAAAACTTCGGGTGAGAGAAATCTGCATTTGGTACTTGTGTCCATTGAGTAAGGTCGATCGCGCCTTGAGTTCCCCGCAATTGACCGTCTTTTACTACAATTTGTTTGTGGATCATTGCCAGTTGAGCTTTTCTGAGCGCTTCAGCTTTAATGTTTTCCGATCGCAAATTGCCATAAAACTCGGTCATCAGTCCCAAAGTGCCGATATCCTTAACTTTCCACAAACTCGCTAGCGCTGATTTGACACCGCTGCGGACGGCCAGTCCAGCAAATCCCATTTCTGCTGCTATATTGTCGCCGATCGCAGTTTCACACGCACTCAGCACCAATAACTCTACTTGTCGGCGATCGTACCACTTCGCCAACCTAAATTCATCCAGAGCCAAAGAGCGGTTCCACAGGTCAATCTCAGCTTCGTTGCGTCCGTTTTGATTTTGTGGAAAACTCGCGTGAGTAGCAAAGTGAACAATCTCAAAAGCCTGTTGCTGTCGCTGTTTGGTGAGATTTTCCAGGGTAAAGTCCTCGTTGAGAAAAAAGCGGCCCCGCCACAAGGGAAATTCGGAAGCAGGAGTGAGAAAACCTTCATTTCTGCTGAATCCCGCTTGATTTTTCTTGTCGGTGACGGTACCGGCGATCGCAGATAATTCGATCGGCACCGCAGGCAAAGCAGGTTTATCAGTGTGGGGAAATTGGGAAGCACCCATCGCTAAAACTTGAGCGTTTTTCAAACTTTGATACTTTGTGTTACTCAAGCTGACACTAGGAAGTGAGCCTACACTGTACTTTTCTACCAGAAATTGCTTGCCGTCGTGCAAAGCTGCTAGCGGCAGTTGGCGCAAACCGGCATCGAAGGAAAACACTAGAGTATCTATATTTAATGCTTCTAAATTTGAACTAATCGGCGCAATTAACCACTGGTAAAGTTGTTGAGCTATTGGCAAATATTCGTCATTTTCCGAATTATTTGGTTGACCCAAAGACCTCTGAAACTCTGCTACTGTTTTCAGCAATTGTTCGCTCTCGACAGGGATGTTTTTGAGAATCAGAGGGCCGTCGGGAACTACTAAAACTAGCGATAATTGTTCGAGACGGACGAGCGCGTAAACAATTACAGCTTGCTTCCCAGTTTCTTCCTTAATTGTTTTCAGAGTTTCTCTTAGATATTGAACGTTGATTTTTTTATCCGTGAAATTTTCCCCATAATAATTTTCGTAGTCTTGTTCAAAGAGTTGGTCAATTAGGGCAACAGCATCATTAGCATTGCCTTGGTCTAAAGTTTGTTCGACGAGCGCTCTGCTAATTTGTGACGGAAAGAGATTCGGGATATCTGCGGGTGCGGGATTTTCTGCGATCGGAGGGGGAGTGGGAGTTGGTTCGGGAGTTGGTGCGGGTGCGGGAATTGTTGCGGGCGCTGGAGTTGGTGCGGGAATTGGAGTTGGTGCGGGAATTGGAGTTGGTGCGGGTACTGGATTAACGGGAGGTGATTCTATTTGCGGCAGAGAGATTTGGGGAATATTTGCCAACCAATTAGTAGGGTTTTCAGCAGGTTGTTCTGGAGGAGGCGTCTCGGCGGGAGCGGGATTTAAGACTATATATCCGTCGGGTTGTTCGGTGGAAGAAGCGCCAAGCTGCGGCGGGTTTTCTGGAGGGTTTTCTGAAGCTGGGATAAAGGTAATATTGGGTGTTTCAACGGGCGGTATGTCGATCGATATTTGTCGATTATTTTCTAGTTGAAAGCCAACTCTGGTATTCCCAGTTTCACGATTTAGCTCGAAAGAAGTTTCAGCACCCAATAAATCGCCAATTAAAAAAGCTAAATTTTGTTGGGGAGTTTGGCTTTGGCTGACAGCGGGCGCGGGTACGATCGCACTTGCAGGCGCTGGTACGATCGCACTTGCAGGCGCGGGTACGATCGCACTTGTAGGCGCGGGTACGATCGAGCTTGCAGGTGCTAGCTGAATCTGAGTTACAGGCTGGGTTACAGAGGCAAGAGGGGCTGCGGGCGCGGGATTTGGTGCGTTTGAAGGTTGGGGGGCGATCGCAGGTTGAGTGCCGAGGGAGGAGTTGATTTGGGAAACAGAGGGAAGGGTAGGCCTCGAAGCTATGCGGGCAGCAGCGTTTGGGGTTGTGGGTGTTGAGGGCTGTGTGGGGCGCGCGCGGGGTGGCAGTACGAATGAATCGGGCAATTCAGGTAGTTGGATGTTGAGGGGAAAACCAGGTATCGGATCGGGTGTTGCCGAAGGTGCGATCGAAGTTTGGGGTGTTGCCGAAGGTGGGATAAATATTTGGGGAATTGGGAAAGGTGCGATCGAGCTTTCCGGTGTTGGGGATGGTGCGATCGAGCTTTCCGGTGTTGCCGAAGGTGCGAGGGGTAAACGCGGTTGGATTTGCGGGGAGGGCGTGCCTGCGGGCGCTGGAGTAGCTGCGGCTGTGGGTGCGGGCGCTGGAGTAGCTGCTGCTGTGGGTGCAGGTGTTGGAGTAGCTGCGAGTGTCGGTGCGGGCGTGGGAGTAGCTGCGGGTGTCGGTGCGGGCGTGGGAGTAGCTGCGGGTGTCGGTGCGGGCGTGGGAGTAGCTGCGGGTGTCGGTGCAACTATTGGCGGCGGTACGGAAATAATTTGAATGCGATCGCCATCCTGTTTGTGAGTATAAGGATAGGCAATATACGGCAAAATTGTTTGAATAGGATCAGAATTTCCCCTAGTAATTGCACCCGCCGTTCCATTGGTGGCAGAATCACCGACAATAAACGGCGTTAATCCTGCGCCTCCGTGGCGGATAATTATAGTACCGCCGCTGCTATCTCCAGGACTTCCAGCGGTAGAAATGCTAGCATTGATGCCGTTGCTGTCTGTGAAGGAATTGAGCGATCGAAAAAACCTTCCCATCCGAATCTCGACATTGCCTCCCGTACCCTTGCCGAGACTACTTTGAGCGTTAATTTGACTCACCGTAATATTGCCCGCAGCACTGCGGTTATAAGCCGTGACATTCCCTGCATTCCCCTGCGCCGAAGAGTCAATTTTACCAACAGTAATACTTCCGGTAGCGTCGAGCAAGATACTGCCACCATTACCAGCAGACGAGGTATTGATATCGCCCGCAGCAATATTAGTTCCAGCGCTCAAAGCAATATTACCGCCAGTGTTAGGGGAAGTCGCATCGAGATCACCTGTGGTGATTTCTCCTTTGTCGCTATCCAAAGAAATTCCGGTCGCTGACTTAATATTTTGGGCGGTAATATTATTCGTAGTAAAAATGTTAATTGCACCGGAATTTTTGGTGATATCATCTTCAATATGGATGCTGTTGAGGGCAGTCGCTTTGCCAACATCTTTACCAAAATCCACACTTCCCGCCTGGGGTTGAACAGTAAGACTGTAAGGCCCGTCAACAGTAGACTTAAAAGTAATATCGCCAGTATCTAAGATTTTGACCGACAGGTTGTCACCTAATGTTACCGGAGCGTTAAAAGTAATGTTATTGCGGTTGGTTTCGATCTGGCCACTGGCAGTAATAGAGTCATTTGCCTTAACATCAATATTGCCACCACTCACAGTAATACTGGGAGCGAAAGTGCGGGAATTAATATCAGATGTCGAAACTGTTCCGCCAGCAATTATGGTGATATCTCCGCCCTTGCCATTTGCCGCAGCGGTAATAATTGGGCCTGCTGTTGTGTCGATATTACCGCCGCTTTGAATGCGAAGATTGCCGCTATTGGCGTTGAACCCACTTAATAATAAAGCGCTACCAATTCCTGCCGTACTGATGTTGGTTCCAGCTTCGAGGGAAATATTGCCGCCGTTGTTGCCGCCGATCGCATTGATGATTCCGGCGGTAGTGTCGATCGCCCCGCCGCTTTTAAACGTGATTGAACCGCCGTCTTGATTGCCGATCGCCCGGATGTCGCTGGTAGTAATATTTCCCCCAGCATTTAGATTAACATTGCCGCCTGTGTTAGTTTTAAGATCGGGAGATGAACCGTCATAACTTGTCAATAGCTGACCTGTAGTAATATTGCCGTTGCTGTTAGTAAACTTTAGATTTCCGCCCTGGATTCCCGATACTAATACATCGCCTATATTAATGTCACCGCTGGCAGTAGATAAAGTAACATTGCTACCGTTGCCGCTACTAGAAGTACCCGCGATCGCGGTTCCTGTTGTCGGTGTTGTGATGCCGGTGCTGGCTTGAATGGTAATATTTCCAGCAGCGCGATCGCCCGTGACATCGATCGTTCCGGTATTTATGGAACCGGCAGTGCTCGTAAGTGCGATCGGGCCGCCGTTTTGATTCGCCGTTACATTGAGATTGCCAGTCGTAATATTGCGATCGGCACTCAAAGTAATTGATCCACCATTTTCCGGTAGAAAAATTGTATCATTTCCTGAGTCCTGAGAGCTGGTTGCATTTATTTTTCCTGTAGTGATGCTGCCCTTCGTGCTAGTAAAATTAACACTCCCGCCTTGCAATCTACCGTAGTTTAATACATCACCTGTTATAATATTTTCACTGGTAGAGATGGTGATATTGCCACCATTACCCCCATCTGAAGAATTATTTATATCGCCAAGCTCAATATTGCCATTTACGCTGGTAATATTGATAGTTCCACCATCTGCTTTCGATTCACCTGTACTATTTGAGCCTATAAGATCTACATTAATATTACCATTTGCCTGTAACGTTATAGAACCAGGACGGTCGGGGGAATCGCCATTTCCACTGCTGATATGTACTCCACTTGGAGAAAAAATAATAGCTCCTTGTTCGCTGATGATGGTAACGTTACCGCTATTACCAGTAGGTTTGAAGGTAGGAGAACCCCCAGCAAAACTCTCTATACAAACAGAGGGATTAGAACAGTTCATAGAGATATCGCCTTTTGCTTTGAGAGTAATGTCACCCGCTCGACTTGGTGAGAAAGAAGCTATATTTCCTGTAAGAGTAAAGCTGCCACCTGCATTAACAGTAATATTACCGCCATTGCCATTAACAGAACTAACTATAGCACGAAGTTCTCCTGTTGAAATATTTCCTCCAGCAGTCAAAGATATAGAACCAGCGTCACCCCCAAAATTATCTGTTTTAATGTTTCCTGTTTGAATATTGCCTGTAGCTTGCAAAGTTATAGGGCCAGTTTGACCAATTCTTATAAAAATATTTGGATCGGGATACGTGTCAATGTTTCCTGTTTGAATGTTGCCGCCAGATCGCAAAATTACCGATCGCGAACTTCCCAAGATAAATTCATCACCCGTAGTAGCACCAGCCAAAGTTGCATCTGGACTCGTAATTATGATATCTCCAGTAAAAGTAATATTTCCCGTACCCGAAGTGGTATCTACCTTGAGGGAAGCCCCCGTATATCCCCCAGAGGTATAGTCATTAGGCTGCATAATTGGATCGTACAAACTGGTAAAATTAGCAGGTTTGCCCGAACGATCGAGAATTGACATATTATTGCCACTGCGAAAGTGAGCATCTGTAGATATGATGCCATCACTCACTAAAGTCAGATTTCCACCGCTCACAAAAGGCGTTTGCGAAAGATGATTTAGCGCCAAAAGATCGATACTTTGATTTCCCTGAATGTAGAGATTTCCGCCAGCATTAGCCACAAACGGATTTGCCACGCTGTCGCGCACCCGCACAGTATTGTTAGCCAGCAAATTCAAATCGCCAGTTGTACGCAACAGACTTTCAACTAATGTCAAATTGCGATTAGCTGACAGCGTTGCAGTCTCCGCACTTACTGCTTTAGCAGTGACATCTCCATTCTCTACCTGCAAACCAGAACCCGTTAATTCTATTTGCCCTCCAGCGTTGACTGTCACCCCCGTTGCACTTCCCCCGCCACCCGCCAACAACTGCGGCAAAGATGCAACTGGCAACACCCAATTTTGAGGCAAACTCCCGGCTACAGATTGCGGCTGAATCTCCAAACTCAACAGATTTCCCGGTTGACTAATTCTGACTAAACTTTCACCCGGTACAGCCGCAACAGTAATATTTCCTCCCGGTGCAGAAAGTTGTCCCGTACTCAAAACCGTGCCGCCCAATAAACTTAAATTTTGCCCTTCTCCCACTGCCAAATTGCCTAAATTGACAATTCCTCCCGGCTGTGTATTTGTGAAAGCAAAACTATTAGGATTTCCGACTAATAAAGCATAATTATTAGTACCAGCCGCGCTAAACCAATTATTGCCAAAACCGAGGCCCGTCGCAGTAGTCGCGGTGAAAGCAGCAGGCACGTTCAAACTGGCATTTGTACCGAAAACAATCCCCGCCGGATTCATTAAAAATAAATTAGAATTGCCGCCCGTTATTTGAATTAATCCGTTAATTAACGAAGCATCGCCGCCGACAACTCGCCCTAAAATATTGCGGATATTGGGATTTGATATAAAATTAGCAGTTTGTCCTTGAGTTAAACCAAATTGCTGGAAACTGTGAAATAGATTTGCACCGTCGCCGGATTGTTGGCCGCCATTAATATTGAATTGGTTGCCGCTGGGAGTAATTTGAGTATTCGTGCCGTCGGTTGCGGGGGTGATTTGGGCTGTGGCTGTTTGGGATGGGAATAAAAGTCCTATTTCCCACATTGCTAAGGTGGTGAAGGAGAGGAATGTGAGGAAAAAGCGCGGTTTTTTGTATGTTGATTTCATGGTTTTTGTTAGTAGATGATATCTCGTACACTCTGATAGTCTGCGAGTCCCTCAGTCCGCCAGGGGTTTCAACCCCTGGCTAATAGCGAAAGTCCTCTTCAGAGGACTGTAAAAAAAAGTTGGCTATTAGTTGATTTTAGCCAGGAGACGGCAGTGCCGTTTCCCTACAATTAATCGGGTGATAGTTGGCTATTAGTTGATTTTAGCCAGGAGACGGCAGTGCCGTTTCCCTACAATTAATCGGGTGATGGTGACATCTCTCAGATCGTACTCATGATTATTTTGGGGTAGGGAAACGGCACTGCCGTCTCCTCCGTTGCTTTGAGTCAGGGAATTCATTCCCTGCCGGAATTCACATCACAGCGCGTTACTATTTCCTCTCTTCCCTTCTTTGCAAATCCCGCAATTGCTTCTCTACTTTCTCCGCCATTGGCAAATCTCCCAAAGTTTGAAATCCATCTTTTGCCATTCGTAAATAACCCATAGCCTCCAGATTGTTTCTCATGGATGAATGAACTTGTCCCAAACCGTAACGAGCCTCGGTTAGCTCCTCGATATCGTCGGGTTTAGCTGTACCGATCGCCTTTGAATAGTATAATTCAGCCTGTGGCATCAGTTGCAAGCGCTCCCGATACAGGTCGCCCAAAGTGCGGTAAATTGGCGGTGTTTCAACTCCAGTTTTTGACAAACTTTCTAAGGTTTCTATTGCTTCTGCAATCAAGTTGGTGCTAAGATAAATCTGGGATATTGCTAATTTTTTAGCCGCTGGATTGGGTACTTGTTTGTCGATCGCCCCAACCTCACTTTTCACCCTTTCCACCTCACCCTCATCCAGCAACCCAAATTCTGTATCTCCTTCTACCACCGGAGTTTCAGAAGAAGCACCCGTATTCGCCTCGACAATCAATCTGTACTTAACACCCGGTTTCAGCGCCGGTTCCCCCGGATAGACAGCCTCAGTACCGCTAACAGTCATTTCCCAGTTTAATTTCGCTCCATTTTCCCGGAGGCTCAACTTATAGCTAGTAGCGCCAGCAACCGGATTCCACCGCAAAATTGGCTTGCTGTCAAGCAATTTCGTGCGCCTCGGACTGATTATATAAGGAATTGGCGCGCTATTCCAAGCAATTTTATCGTCGCCGCGATCGGGACATTTAACCAAGTCGGCGCTACAATCAGATTTAGACTTTTCTTTAGCTAACAAACAGCTATTCAATTGATTTTCACTCCCTGCGATCGACTTTATTCCCAAATCAGCACATTGCAGCATAACTTGTCCGTTTTGTGCTGTTCGCAATTTGTCTCCCGGATAAATCAGCGTACCGCTGGTAGGGCGGACAATTAGCCCGTTTTGGCGCTCGATCGCAACTTCCCCGCTAGTATGGATAATTAGTCCGTTGGATATTCGGTTGCTGGCTGCTAGTGCGGTAGTTGCGATCGAACTTAAACCGATAATAATTGCCATCCTGGTTTTCATTTGATATTTCCTTTTGCTTGTAAACGTTGGTGGGCAATTTCCATACATTCATCTTGTTTCGGCACGCGGTAATTAGAATATTTAAGCGCCTGATTCCAAGCTTCTAAGGCTGCTTGCGGCTTACCTTTGATTTCGAGAACCTGTGCTAAAAGACATTGAGCTTCTGGGCTGTCGCCTCTGAATCCTATTGCTATTCTCAAATCTGCTTCAGCAGCGTCATATCGCTTTTGTGTCAACCGCACCCAGCCGCGATTTTTAAAACAAGCGGCTTTTACTCCGTCGTATTCAGTATTTTCTAAACAAGCGGCGACAAACTTTAAAGCTTCTTGAGGTTGATTGTCGATAATGAGCGATCGAGATATTTGAGCATTCGCCTCAGCAGAACCCCGCCGCGCGGCCTCCTTCATTGCTTTTTCGGCGTATTCTTTTTCATTCAATCTCTCGTACAAATCGGCTAAATTATAGTAAGAACCAGCATAATTTAGATTGAATAAATTTGCTAATTGGTAGCATTTTTCGGCAATAAATAGTTGACCATTTTTGTGATTTATTCTACCAATTTCATTGGCAACACGGGCTAAGATCGGGCCCATTAATATATAGCCGATCGCCAAAACAGCTAAACTAATGCTTGTACGCTGCATAAGTTTAGTTGAAACAGTAAATTGGGGGCGGTTTGGGCGATCGGCCGCACCATCCGCTGCTGAAATCAAAGGTTTAGTTGCGCCTCTTCGCGGTAACGTTAATTCCTCAAAATTTGGATGCTGACATAGCACCGGAATCCCGCTAGCGCCCGGAAATTGAGATTCCCAGTGCAGCAAATCATCCTTAGCTTTTCGCATTGCCAAAAACAAAGGTTCTCCATCCGCCAGATATCCGAACAAAGACTTCACAAAATCGTGAGCAATTTGGTCGGGAATTGGTGCGCGCATTACAATTATTGACGGCAAAGGATAATTCTGGGCCACCAAATCCGCTGCTAATCCCAAACTCGAACAAGAATTAAAGATTAGCAATTGCAACCCTTTAAAACTCGCTCGCTTTACACCTATTTTTAAATCATTTACTGTAACAGTATTGTTGGCAGCATTTTGATTTATGTGCAGCCGTCCGTTAGTAGCATTATTGTCGCTATCGCCGTGTCCTGCAAAAAAGAAAATTTGCCAGCCTTTTTCATCAAACAGTTGTTCGTTAAACTCTTCCGGCGTCGGGTTATCTAAAAATTCTAATTGGCAGCGATCGCCCAAACTTTGTGCGATACTTTTAGTATCTTTTTTAACATCTATGCCTTTACTATTACCTAAAACGCATAAAATTCTGCCCCTAGAAGGTAGATATATTCCTGCTTGAGTTTCCTGCTGATGTGGTATTGTATACTCTGACGGACTGCGGATGATTTCACTGTTGCGGTACACTTCCCGAAAGTTCCACACATCCCAAGGCAACTCGCAAATCTCAGAATTATCGCACTCTAGAAATATTTGAATGTATTCAGATGTATTGCCGATTTGCGTCCTGAGATTTACCTCAATTTTTCGGTAAAATTCGTCAGCATTCAGCCATTTTTGCATTTCTTCTTTCAACCCTTCATAGATAGCGCGAGGATTGTTTTCCGAAACATAAGCTGTGCTTGTAGGCTTGATTTTTATCCGAGAATTGCTTCTGCTAGATTGGAACCCGGAACAACAAACTTTCCATCTTCTTTGCAGTACCTCAAGGTCTGGTACTGGTGGCAAGCTTCCTTTGAATTGAATATTGATAGGTCTTGCTTGGTTTTTCAACTTTGCCGTGACGTGAGGAAAGCCTTCTTGAAGAGTTCCAGACCCTAAAGCCAATATGACAGTCCAAGTCATAAATTTGCTGCGGTAAGAGTAATTAGAGAATCATACCATAAAAGTTTCTGTTATGCTCAAATCGTCGATCGCCAGTCGAATACCAAAACATTCTCCGGGTTCTACGTAAAATTCCAGTGAAATGCACTGATGTTGAACAGTAGATTCAAGTTCCTGTAAAATTTCTCCAGCATCAGATATTAGCGACAGTTTAAGGTGACGCGGCAAATAACGATCGCCAATCGCCGGATGCAATTGCACGTGAACTCTGAGAGTGCGATCGTCATCTTCGGCAATCGCTACCAACAAAGCAATAATTGTTGAACCCAAACGCATTCCCAAATCAATCAACTTTCCCCGCGTGACATCAGCTTCGGGAAACCTATTGATATTACTTCTAAGCCCGTGCGAAACGGATTCTGTACCGGAATTTCCACCTCCTCTAAATACAAAACTTGGGTTATCGTCAGGAAAAATCAGGTCTTCTAAATTTTGTTTACCTTGCTCGATTTTCTGCCAACCTGTTTCTGCAACATTCTGCAACCAATTGCCTAAATTAGATTTGACCGGATTTTCAATTTCAGTCGGTTCAGTCTCCGGTTGCGGATCGAATATCGATTCAACAGACAGCCAATCCGATGTAAATATATTCTCCAACCACTGACGCAGATCGACTTGAGATTCATGTATTTGTTCCAGATGAATCAAAAATTCATCCAGGGAATGCAAATCGCTCAATACTAACTCACCCGTTGTCGCAGTCGGAGAAAAGCCCAGCAATCTTGCTTCTTTTTCTTCTTCATCAATTTCGACCGCAATATAACCGATGCGTTCATCCCTAGCTTCAGTGGGAACGCGACACATTTCCGGCAAATCTGCCGCAGAATTTTCATTGTCATTTTGTACGTTGTGATGAACTTTTCTAATTGGGATGCACTCAATTTTACCCAATCCTTTGATATACAAATCTGCGACATTTTCAAACAAGCGAATCACTGGATTCCAGCTATCGCATTGACTCAAGTCAGTTTCAATATCTAACAATTTTAAATAATCGCCAACTACCAACACTGCCAAAGTGTTGATATAAATTTGTTCCACCTTTTGCGGATGATTGTGTTCGGAAGCAAATTGCGATGCTAGACGAATTGCCTTTTGGGTAATTGGCATTGGTAATGATTGGATTCCGGTACTATTGTTTTTCATTTGCCTAGTTGAACTCCCTGTATGATTAATAGCCATGATGTTTGCCAAATTTTTCCAACAAACGAGGACGACATTTGTTTTTCCAAAACCCGTAGATTGTCTGATAAGCGCAGCCATATTCTGCGGTCATTTGCGTAATATTTTTACCAGACAACAAATTTCTCAAGATAACTTGACAAGTTAGATCCTTCCGTCCTCGAATGTGTGCGTTTAATATGCCATCAGGATTAGTCTCGATCCAGTTTTTAACGGTTTCAAAGTATTGGATACATTCAATAATATGACTGTCATCCTCAGCGGGTATCTCTTCGATTCTATCTCTCCGCGTTCCGTCTTCTGAAAATTGTTCTCGATCGCATCTCCTGCTATTTTCTCTATCTACCCTCACAACCCAATTTTGCAGCCGTCGCTTGAAATAATAATTGAACCAAGTCATCGGGTTACTGCGAGTAGGATCGTACTGACGGCCCGTGCGGGATTCGCACAAATTGCTACAGAAAAACACCCACTGTTCTGCTAGAGCATCTTCATAGTAAGGTACTTTTTCCTTCCAGATCAGACCGGAGTTTGTCATTTTAGTAACAAGCTGACTCAATAAACGTTTCTGCTTCCAAGGGTTCGATGTTTCCTGGCGAATTTGGGTGACAAGGATGTCGAGCTCTTGATATAGAATTTGTCGATCGCATGGGTGGTCTTCCCCCTGGGAGGGGTTGTACTCATCATTCATAGTTCAGTGCGGCCGCAACTTTGTTCCTACATTTACTTATCAGGGTTAGCTGGGAAATTTTATGTGAAATTCTGAAAGTTTTTTGCGGCAGATGGTTGAAAGTCCTGCTGTGCGGTGGATTTGGCTGTAAAATTGGATGTAAATTTTTGTTAAGACTAGCGCATCGGAACTAAAGAAACCGGGTTTTTCAAGAACAGGCTCTCCGGCCTGTTCCACAAAAATGCAATTAATTTTTTGTGGGGTGGGCTCGCGAACAGGCTCTCCGGCCTGTTCCACAAAAATGCAATTAATTTTTTGTGGGCCGTTTCTCCTAGCCCGCCTATGAAAGCCTTATTCACGCATCAAAATCAAAGAAACCGGGTTTTTGGGGTTTTTGCCATTTGTAACGAGTATTATCCGAAAAAACCCGGTTTCTGACCACCCGTGCGTAAGTTCGATCGCCCCCAAAACCCCAAAAACACGGATTATTCCGTACTTCCACCCAGTGTTTGCAAAACTTTACCAAAAAACTTGAGAGTTTTGCATAAAACCACTGAGTTCACCCTGATAGATAAATAGGAAGAACAAACAGGCCTGACGGGGCGATCGCCCTTAAATCCCGAAAACACCGGTTTTTCCGTACTTTCACCAGTGTTTGCAAAACTTCACAAAAAAAACTTGAGAGTTTTGCATAAAACCACTGAGTTCACCCTGATAAATAAATAGGAAGAACAAACAGGCCTGACGGGGCGATCGCCCTTAAATCCCGAAAACACGGATTATTCCGTACTTTCACGCAGTGTTTGCAAAACTTTATCAAAAAAAACTTGAGATTTTTGCATAAAAACACTGAGTTCACCCTGATAGATAAATAGGAAGAACAAACAGGCCTGACGGGGCGATCGCCCCAAAACCCCAAAAACACGGATTATTCCGTACTTCCACCCAGTGTTTGTAAAACTTTACCAAAAAACTTGAGAGTTTTGCATAAAACCACTGAGTTCACCCTGATAGATAAATAGAAGGGAAATTACGAAGCTAATCGCACTTGTTGAGATTTATTCAAAAGTCGCATCGCCCGTAACTTCCCGATCGAATTCCGAACCAACATCCCAACGGGTATTGGAAAGGGGTTCTTCCAATGTTGGTTTAGTCTATTTCCACAGTTGCATTTATTGAGTTGATTTGAACCGGTAATTGCGACAACTGAGTTGAAGTGCGATCGTACTTCGCGAGACTTCAGTTTGGGTAAATGACGGATATACGGCAGTTCGAGAGTGCAGAAGTGCATAAGTGCGATCGGGCTTGTCGATAGAGTCGCTTTGTCAATTTTCAGAACACATTGTATCTACCACGCGAGGACCATTATCATGGCTACTACTAATAACTCTTTCAATTCTGCGATCGAAACTTCCCTGCAAGCCGTTTACACCACGTTAAATAATTTTGCCAAGGGTGATGATTTTGTTGCCAAAGCTCAAAGTATTTTCGGCACAAATTTTGATGCTGGTAAGTTAGAAGAAATCCACCAGCAGTGGATTAACAGCGATTTTGGATCTTTACCTGCGATCGAAATTCGCACTGGTTCTGAACTCCAAGGGGCTAATGCTGCTTATGCGGGTTCAAATAATACCATTTATGTTTCTGAAAACTTTTTGATCCAAAATACTGATAATCTTCAAGGGATTGCCAGTGTTTTATTGGAAGAAATTGGTCATTCTGTGGATTGGAGTATTAACACTTCTGATACTCCTGGGGATGAAGGTGCCATTTTTTCCGCAACAGTTTTAGGTCAAGATTTAGATGCTTCTACTTTGGATGCAATTAAACAAGAGGATGACTCGAATCTTTTAACTATCGACAATTCTAGTATTGTTGTTGAACAGTCAATAACAACAGGAACTTATTCCGATGGTATCGACTTCGGCCGTTATGCTTTTAAGGCTGAGACAGCAGACTATATAGAAAAGTTTTCTGGCATACAAATTGAAAATTCTTATGACTATGACTCTAAGGATTCTTTGATTCTAAAGACAGGATACCCTGGGTTTGAGAAAACTTTTTTTGATGAAGGTGGCTTGAAGGCTGGAATCAAGCTAGGAGGTGGATCGTTTGGCGCAGGGTTTAAAGCATATGCAGGTATAAATTTAGGTGAAATAGATTTCGATCTTCCATTGCAAGCTCTTTTGAATGCAAGTGATTCTGGGAAGAAACTTCTGTTTGACTTCACCACTATCTTTGATGCAAAGCTTGGCTATACAATTCCTTCTGCTTATGCAGTTTTAGATGCTGTTTTTGACTACAATATTGGTTCGCTGAGTGCATCTGCAAGTATTGCTGGAGTGGGTACAGAGCAAACCATTCTTGGTGGTATAAGTGGAGACTTTACACACAGAATGGTTAACATCAATACGTTAAACAATCCAGTAATACAAGTGAACCTCTTGCCAGGGCAAGTGAATTTTCTAGCTCCTTCAATTAGTGTTAATACAATTCCCCTATTGGGTGGCTTGGCAACTTTTAAAGCAAGTCCCCTCCCCAAGTTTAACTTTAGCTTGAAAAATTCATCTACAGAAGACCAGTTTTCTATCAAAGTTAGTAATGAAAGACCTAAAGATGATCCTGGCTCTCCAAATGATCCTAACCTCCCAGACGATCCTGAACTCCTTGCTCCTGGCGAACCTAACCCTGAGCCCTCTCTTCCCGATGAGTTGGCTCGCCTCACACTAAATTTTGATAAACTTCTAGCAAAAATACCACAGTTAGCATTTCTCGCTCAGAGCATAGAAACTGGACCATTTAAAGCTGAATACAGGTTACTACCTATGGAGCTTACTGGTATAGTAAGTGCAATTTATGAACTTGAGGTAGGGATTAGAAATACTGAACCAAAAATAATTGGCGGTGAATTTCTAGATGTTACCACCCCATATTCTGAGCTTGATGAATTACTCGCCAAGGATCTAGACAATGATTCCAAGATGGATGTTAAATTTGAACTGAATCCAGATATTTTCTTCAAGCCAAACTTTGCATTAGATTTAGAAACACAGTTTAATGTAGATATCGGGAGGCTTACCGCAAAAGTAGACTTTAGTAGTACAGTCTTCAGCAATCCCTTCCTGAAAAATGTCAGTGCAAATGTTAACCTTATTGACCTACCTGAAATCGTTATTGATGGGTTGAGCCGTCGCATTGATATTTTCAAGTCAGATTTCAGCATACCTTTCAATGATCTGTATGCGAAGTTTAATGGTGGTGCGGCTCCGGAATTTAACAAAATTTCTGTCCAGATACCATTTAATGCCATTTATCCAAATGTAGGAACGGCTGGCGACGACATTTTAAGCTTACCTGAATCTGCTGGTGTTGAAAATCTCTATGGTGAAGCAGGTAATGATGTCCTTTACGGCAATTCATACGCCAACAGAATCATGGGTGCTGAAGACAATGATACTATTTATGGAGGGGTTGGTAGTGATAGTCTTCATGGCGAACAAGGAGATGATTTCTTGCAAGGTGAACAAGGCAATGATTTACTTAATGGAGGAATTGGCATAGATACAATCAGTTACGCCAATTCAGTTAGTGGTGTTATTGTCAACATTGATGAAAACAATAACTATCAACACCAACAAACAGCAGGAATATTTGACCTTGAACCTAATTTTGCAATTGCTTCAGGTCAAGCATTAGATGGTTTTGGTTTTGCAGATAGTATTGTTGCAGTTGAAAATATTGTTGGTTCTTCTTTTAACGATATTTTAATCGGCAATGGTTTAGATAATGTCATTGAAGCAGGTACTGGCAACGATCTTGTTATTAGCAGTGCTGGCAACGACCGACTAGAAGGAAATGGAGGAATTGACACTGTAAGTTTCCGCCGCGATCCTAGCGGTGTTTCCGTCAGCCTGAAAGATGGTATTGCTACAGATGGATTTGGCGGGCAAGATAATATTTCTGGTCTAGAAAATGTTGTCGGTTCTGGCTTTGGCGATCGAATTGAAGGTGACGATGGAGTTAATATAATCACCAGTGGTGCTGGCGATGATATTGTTTATGCCTTAGCTGGCAATGATATTGTTTATGCTGGCACAGATAACGACGAAGTACGTGGTGGCGATGGTAACGACATCATCCTTGGCGAAGCTGGCAGCGACACCCTACAAGGAAATGAAGGTGAAGATACCCTCGACGGCGGGATTGATAGCGACTTTCTCTACGGCAACGCCGGCATCGACATTATCTACGGTCGTGAAGGTGACGACATCATCGATGGCGGTAGCGAAAATGACCTACTTTACGGCGAACAAGGCGATGACAAACTCTACGGCCAAGCAGGCAACGACATCATCCAAGGTAACACTGGCGAAGACTACGCCGAAGGAGGCAGCGGCCGCGACTTCATCCAAGGCAACGAAGGCGACGACATCCTTTACGGACAAGACGGCAGCGACACCATAGAAGGCAACGCCGACGACGACTACATCGATGGCGGCAGCGGCCAAGACTCGCTTTCCGGCAATACCGGAGATGACAGAATTTACGGACAAGCTGGCAACGATGTTATCCAAGGCAACGAAAACAATGACTGGTTAGAAGGCGGCGATGGCCAAGACATCATTGATGGGGGTGCCGACGACGATGATATTTACGGACAAGCTGGCGATGACAATCTTTTCGGCAGTCAAGGCCAAGATTTCATCGATGGTGGCGACGGCAAAGATACTCTGTTTGGCGGCCTCGATGACGACGTACTTTTAGGCCAAGCAGGCGACGACACTCTCAACGGCAACGCCGGAAATGACGAATTATTTGGCGGTACTGGCAATGACTCGTTAATCGGAGAAATCGGCGACGATTTAATTGACGGCGGCGAAGGAATTGACCTCGTTAATTACATCAATTCTCCCAGCGGCGTTATCGTTAATATTGACGAAAATAGCGACTACGACAACAACATCAACCAACGTTTCAAAGAATTCGTTACCGATGTCAATCCCAGCGAATATTACACCGAACTCGAACGAGATTTTGAAATTGCTGCCGGTACAGGTAAAGATGGTTTTGGCACTACCGATGCTTTGATAAATTTAGAAGATATCATCGGTACTCGCTTTGAAGACATCTTAATTGGCAACGAAAAAGATAACCGAATTTGGGCATTAGAAGGCAACGATTTATTAATTGGTAATGCCGGTAATGACTCATTTTACGGCGGAGAAGGCATCGATATTCTCAGCTACCGCCGCGACCCCAACGGCGTTACTGTCAACTTACAAACAGGCGATGCTACTGACGGCTGGGGAGACCAAGACAAGATTGCTGGCATTGAAAACGTCGCCGGTTCTCGCCATGACGATAATATTACCGGCGACGATACCGTTAACGTTATCACTGGCGATGCTGGAGACGATCGCATTGACGGACTCGGCGGCGACGACAAACTCTACGGCGAATTCGGCAACGACCTAATCTACGGCGGCGAAGGCGGCGACAGCATCTACGGCAACCAAGACGAAGACACCCTTTACGGCGAAGCAGGCCGAGACTACATCCGAGGTGGCGATGCCGACGACTTAATCTACGCCGGTAGCGATGACGACACCGTGGCAGGAGACGCGGGTTACGGCAACGACACGATTTTCGGCGAAACAGGCAACGACTTACTCTACGGTGGCGCTGGCGACGACTTTGTGTACGGCGGCGAAGACAAAGACACCATCTACGGCGAAGGCGAAAACGACAAACTCTACGGAGAAGGAGACACCGACCTCATATACGGCGGCACCGGCGACGACGAACTCTCCGGCGGCGACGATGCCGACACCCTCATCGGCGAAGCCGGCAACGACACCCTCGCAGGCGATGCAGGCGACGACACCCTCGATGCCGGAACTGGCAACGACTATCTCTACGGCGGCACCGGCAAAGACACCCTGAATGCAGGCGAAGGCAACGACAACCTTTACGGCGGCGACGATGCCGACATCCTCCTCGGCAAAGAAGGCGACGACAACCTCTACGGCGAAGAGGGCGACGACACCCTCGATGCAGCCGAAGGCAACGACAGTCTCTACGGCGGCGACGGCAAAGATATTCTTGATGCCGGAGTTGGCAACGACTATCTCTGGGGAGGCCAAGACGACGACACGCTATACGCCCAAGCCGGCGACGACAACCTATTTGGGGAAGGCGGCAACGACTTTCTCGATGCAGGCGAAGGCAACGACAGCCTCTACGGCGGCGACGGCAAAGATATTCTCGATGCCGGAATTGGCAACGACTTCCTCTGGGGAGGTCAAGACGACGACACGCTATACGCCAAAGCCGGCGACGACAACCTGTTTGGCGAAGCGGGCGACGACTTCCTCTACGCAGCCGAAGGCAACGATTCCCTTGACGGCGATAGTGGCAAAGACTTTCTGAATGCTGGCGCAGGCAACGACTACCTCTGGGGCGGTCAAGACGACGACACTTTATTAGCCGAAGCTGGCGACGACTACCTGTTTGGGGAAGCGGGCAACGACTCACTCAACGCAGCAGAAGGCAACGACAGTCTCTACGGCGACAGTGGCAAAGACATTCTCGATGCCGGAAGCGGCAACGACTATCTCTGGGGTGGTCAAGATGATGACACCTTATTAGCCCAAACTGGCGACGATTACCTCTACGGCGAAAACGGCAACGACATTCTCGATGCAGGCGACGGCAACGATTCCCTCTACGGCGGCGACGGCAAAGATACTTTGTTCGGCGAAGCTGGCAGCGATTTATTAGAAGGCGGTTCCGGCGAGGACTCGCTGTTGGCGGGCGACGGCAACGATACCCTGCTGGGTCAAGGTGACAGCGACACTCTCTACGGCGGCAGCGGCGATGACATTCTCGAAGGCAATTCGGGAAGGGACAGGCTGTTTGGCGAACTCGGCAACGATTCCCTCGACGGCGGTACGGAAAATGACACCCTCGAAGGCGGCGACGGTAACGACATCCTGGACGGTGGTGATAATAATGACAGTCTGTTCGGACAAGTCGGTGATGATACGGTTATCGGCAACCGCGGCGATGACATTGTTGACGGCGGTTCCGGCAACGATTTGCTTCAAGGCAACCAAGGGCGCGATCGAATTTACGGTCAAGCCGGCCTCGACACCCTGTTCGGCGGCGACGATAGCGACACCCTCTGGGGAGGAGACGACGCTGACATCTTGCAGGGAGAATCGGGTACAGATACCCTGTTCGGCGGTAGCGGCGACGACACCCTCGACGGCGGCGAAGATAATGACAGCCTGTTGGGAGAAGCCGGCAATGATACTCTCGCAGGCGGCAGCGGCGACGACATCCTGGACGGCGGCACCGAAAACGATACTCTCTCCGGCAACGACGGACGTGATAAATTATACGGCCGCCAAGGCAACGACTTCTTAGAAGGCAATGCTGATGACGATCGACTCTGGGGCGGAGATAACGACGATACGCTGTTGGGACAAACCGGAGACGACCAACTGTGGGGCGAATCCGGCAACGACAGCTTGGAAGGAGGCGATGGGGCCGATCGACTTTTCGGTCAAGTCGGCAAAGACACCCTCTCCGGTAACAATGGCGACGACTACTTAGAAGGCGGCGCTGACGACGATAGCATGAGTGGTGGTGAAGGGCGCGATCGAATTTACGGAAATGACGGCAACGACTTCGCCGACGGCAACAGCGGTGACGACTACATCGACGGCGGCGCGAACAACGATACTTTAGCAGGAGGAGAAGGGGACGATCGCATCTTCGGTCAATCCGGCAACGACAGCCTCGAAGGCAACGACGACAACGACTTCATCGATGGCGGTACCGGCAGCGACAACATTTGGGGCAACGACGGCGACGACGAACTCTACGGCCGCGAAGACCGAGATGCGATCGACGGCGGCCGCGGCAACGACCAAATCTACGGCGGAGACGCAGCCGACACCCTCCTCGGACAAACCGGAGACGACAACATAGACGGCGGTTCCGGCGCAGACTCAATTCTCGGCGGCGACGGCAACGATAACATCTGGGCGCAAGCAGGCGACGACTTCATCAAAGGCGGCGCGGGCAACGACAACATTTGGGGTAACGAAGACGACGACACCATTCTCGGAGAAGCAGGGCAAGACAAAATCGACGGCGGTTCCGGCTACGACAGCATCGACGGCGGCGCTGGCAATGACGAACTATTCGGCGGTACCGGCAACGACCAATTATTAGGAGGTGCCGGCAACGACAAAATTGACGGCAGCATCGACGACGACAAACTGTTCGGCGGGGCCGGCAACGACTTGATGTTTGGCAGTCAAGGGCAAGACACGATGTTAGGCGAAGTTGGCGAAGACACCCTCTACGGCGGCGACGAAACTGACTTGATGGACGGCGGCGCGAGTAACGACTTGGTTGTCGGCGACTCCGGCGACGACACTCTCACCGGCGATTCCGGCGACGACACCCTCGTCGGCAGCAGCGGCAACGACTGGATGGGCGGAGGCAACGGCGACGACTTGATGTTCGGCGAATGCGACGACGACACGATGCTGGGAGGCGCGGGTAAAGACACTCTCGACGGCGGTTGCGGCAACGACTTGCTAACCGGGGAAGCCGGCAGCGACTACCTGTTGGGCAACGAAGGCGACGACAGCCTAGACGGCGGCAGCAGCAACGATACCCTCGACGGCGGTAACGGCAACGACTTCTTAAACGGTGGCAGCGGCAACGACAGCCTCAACGGCAACGACGGCGATGACAGCGTTTACGGCGGCGAAGGCAACAACGTGCTCAAGGGCGGCAACGGTCAAGATTCGCTGATTGGAGGCAGCAGTTCCGACATATTTGTACTGTCGCCAAGTTCGGGACTCGATAACATTTTCTACTTCCAGACCGATCGCGATTACTTAGGACTCGCACAAGACCTCACTTTTGACCAATTGCAAATCGTTCAAGGCGGCGATAATTATACTAACGATGCCTTGATCAGCATCGCAGGCACCGGCGAACATTTAGCTTGGTTGAAAGATACTCAATTTAGTGCGATCGACAGTTCTCGGTTTATTTCCATCACCCCCGGAGCCCCGCTGCCTGGAGTTTTCAATACTCCCCCGACGATCGATGATTTAACCGGGGAACCTGTTGAGAGTGACGATGTTCTAAGTGCGATCGACAGCGGTTCTAGCACTAGCTTATCCAGCGCTACTCCTGCATCTACCAGCCTGCCCCAAAGCACGACTACTGCACCGATTAGTCTGTCAACCAGCACAACTGCTGCACCAGCAAGTTTGATTCTGCAACCATTAACAACAGGTACTAATCCAGCAACAGCAACTGCACCAATTAGTCAGCCAAACAGCACAACTGCTGCACCAGCAACTATCACCTTGGAACCATTAACAACAGCGACTGATCCAGCTAGTTTGACAGTAACTTCTGCCAATACTATCCCCGACGATATCTTGCTGAATGGCGGTGCAATTCCCACCATGATGACCTTTAGCGAAACCGACGATGACATCCTGATCTACGACACTAACAACTTGTTGACTTCTCTAACCAGCGCTCAAACTCAGCCAATTATGCCTTTAAGCGGCACGATCGCTAGTAGTTCAATTTCCCCAATTGCCAATACTTTTGGCAACGACAGCAGCCTCTTAATTACTCCGGCTGCAAGTCCCGGCAACCCGCTAGCAAATAGCGGTTTGACAGGAATTTCTAGCTTGTAGTAATTGTAGGTTTGGTTGAGGGCGATCGAATAAAAACCCGGTTTCTTAAAGAAGCCGGGTTTTTTGCAGTTTTTAAGGTCAAAAGTAAAAAACTGACACTACGAACCTTTCTTCATTTTCATCGTTGTTTTGTATCTAGAAAATTCATTAAAACATTGGCATCCTCAGAGCAATTGTAGGGCGACCAGACAGGATACTCTTGGTTTGCGGCGGAACTAGCAGGCTTTATGCCTTTGTTTCTAGTATGCCAGCAATTTCAATCATTAATTTTCGGCGATCTGGCTTCATATAATCAAGATTTGCTGACCAGTTCAAAATATGTATGATTTCTGCTGATTTACTGGGAGCAAATTGATTATTTGTTACCACTCTTCTTAGTGCCAATAAAGCACTGTATTGAGTGTAGGGCATCTCCATAATACCAACTGCTCTAGAAACTAACAAATTTATATAATCAGTTGATGTGTTCCACTCAACGTGCTGGTAAGCAGACAAACGCTCTCCCCCCTTGTTGCTATTTAATCTTTCATGAACAGGAAAATTTATAACTTTAGGAATTAAAGTCCACATTGTTGAGGAAATTTCGTGCAGTAATTTTGTGCGGTTACGTCCAAATGGCATTTCATCTCTAACCCTATCGTAATAGCCACCCAATTGATCTATCCGCTTCAATGCTTCCGTTGAATCTATATCGTTCGCAGCATCAACTAAAGCTATGGCCTCTCGATAGCGTCCCTCAAGCTGCTGCTGCGTTTCCTGAGATGTTAGATTTATAGCACCAATATCTGATATTTTTTCTTCGTATTTTTCTGATGCTTCTTGAATACCGTATTTTAGTTTAATTCTCAGTAGATTAGTCTCAATTTCCTCAATGCCTTGTTCACGCAACCAATTTAAAGAACCTTCCACTTGCGGAACTTGATAAAGAATCCAAGGAAGTAAAATAGGAATACAAAAAAGAAAGAGAAGAACTAAAGTTACCGATGTAACCTTTAATTCAACTGACAAACTCCAAATATTGCTGTTAACTTTATCCGATTTAACGCAAATACTGAGTACGCTTAATATGATTAAGATAATGATAGTAATCGAGTATTTTTTTCTCAAAGAAGAGGAAAGAGCTGAATTGATATTCAATCGCTCATCTTGATTAATTTTTCGAGGATAATTTCTATTCATACAAGACCCCACCACACTTTGCACTATACGATCAACCATAGCTATAAAACTAGGCTGATAATCGCAATTCATAGATGATTTTTCGTATCCACAAACAATCTTGTGGGAACTTCATACTGCGGAATTTACAAGTGAGCTTTCGACTGCACCCCCACCGATAAACTAACCGCATAACTTATAATTGTCCCGCAGCTACAGTAGAATACTCTTTCCGATCGACTGATCCGGAACATCTGCAATTTAACTCTGAACAGTCTGAACACCTTCTGCTCTGACTTAATTCAAAAAATAAACCACCCCGATCGCCCTGTTGGTGAGAAAAAGTAACAGGATATGGTAAACTTACGTAAATTACCTCGATCGATTTAAGCTTTGAGATTTGAGATTTGAGATTTTGGAATTAACCTCACCGATCGCCAAATCCTCACATAATTTTATCAAAAATTACCTCCCATAGCACTTATCAGAAAGATGAGGTATGCCTTATGCCCGATGCCCGATGCCCGATGCCCGATGCCCGACAGTACCTCATATGAGAGCTTGAAAGGCTATATCTAGGGCTGTCTCTCGAAAATAATTTCCTCATATAATTGCTCGATCGGCAAACTTAGATTGATACTTTGAAACTCAACCCGTTCGCCCTCCCGATAGCTCAAAATCACCCATTCACCAGCATCATTTTTATGATAAATATCGATCGCCACCTCATCATAACTTGCTAATACATAATCGATAATATTGGGGTTGCGGCGATACTTTTCAAACTTCTTCCCTCGATCGTAAGCTTCGGTGCTATCCGATAAAACCTCCACAATTAAGCAGGGATAGGTAATATAAAGAGCATTCTCGCGATCGCGCCCGTCACAAGTCACGCTTAGATCGGGATACGTATAGTTGGGTGTATTGAGAATGTTAACCTTTAAATCTGAATTAAAAACACGACAAGGATTTCCCCGCAAGTGCGCTCTGATTAAACTACCAACATTTAATTTAATCGCACTATGATTTTGAGTGCCACCACCCATTGCATAAACCCGACCATCGATCAGTTCGTGTCTTTCTAGCTGCTTTTCTTCCCAACTAAAATACTCTTCCGGTGTAAAGTGCCGATCGTTATCTCGTGCTGCTATCATCACAATACTCCATTAATCAAAAGTTAATAATACCAACTCAAAACTCGATAAAAAGTGACACGCTCTGGTAAACTTACGTAAATTATCTCGATCGATTTGAGATTTAAAATTTTGGAATTAACCTCACCGATCGCCCAATCCTCACATAATCTCGTCAATAATGACAGAACCACCTTCACAAAAATCAACGTTGAGATGATAGTCCTCAATTAACGCGGTTCCCATCAGCGGACGACGCCCCATTGCCAACACAATGACCTCGCGTTCTACCCCATGCCAGATAATTGTTGCCAGATGTAGCCGTGTCATAACGCTAGAATCATCCGCTGCTTGGCACGTTGTGCAACTTCTTCGCGGCTTAAAAGGATTGCCTGCATATATTGACTCCCGATGCTAGGCTTTTCTGTGACTCCTTCTATGATAGCGCACGGACAAGTAGGGCGATCGTTGCAGTTAATTCAATAAATTTGTTTGATTTTCCCAAAAGCAACTCTAACCCATAATATGTAACCGGAAAAACCTATTACTCTTGGGAATAAAAAAGGTAAAACCGATGACTGAATATAAATTAACGCCCGCAAAGTACAGTAGTTGTTTCCCTAAACCGCATTCACTTAGAAAACTATAAAACTAATGATGCAGCATCAACAAAACTGCTATAACGTTGCAGTCCACACCCAAGGAAAACTCGGTTTCTTTCGTCTGATTGCGTAAATCCTGTACTGAATTAATCACAACTGTAAAATGTTGTTACAAGTAACTTGACAACTGTGACTAAATCTATTTTAACTGACTATAATTGGAAAAAAATCGTTTTGTAGGGGAAATTCCATGCAGAAACTAACTCGAATTTTATTCACTACAGCTTTAACCCTAAGTATCTTGTGTTCTCCCACAGCAGCTTTCGCCAAAGCGAAAATTCAGATAGCCATCCTTTTAGATTCTAGTAATAGCATGGATGGATTGATCGACCAGACGCGCACTCAACTTTGGCAAATTGTGAATTTTTTAACTAAAGTAACCAAAGATGGTGAAGTGCCAGAGTTAGAGGTTGCCCTTTACCATTATGGTAATGACAGCTTACCTTCCTCGGAAGGTTTTGTCAGATTATTAACTGGATTTACTCCTGAATTAGATTTAGTTTCCGAAAAGCTGTTTAGTATCAAAACCAACGGCGGTCAAGAATATGCTGGCTGGGTAATTCGTTCAGCAATGCAAGAATTAAATTGGAGTAAAAATCAAGAAGATTTTCGCGTGATTTTTATTGCGGGTAATGAACCATTCGATCAAGGCCCAATAGTTTGGAATCAATCTGTCAATCTCGCTGTCAAAGGAGATACCCTCGTTAATACAATCTACTGTGGTTCAGCCGAAAGTCAGGAGCGAAGACTTTGGGCATCAGGAGCCGAGTTAGCAAAAGGCAGTAGCTTCAACATCAATCAAAACCAACAAATTGTGGTAATTAAGTCTCCTTACGATGACGAAATTTCTAGTTGGAATACTAAACTAAATCAAACCTACATTCCCTATGGTAGAGAAGGAAGAGTAGGACAACAACGTCAAGAAGTTGAAGATAGTAATGCTGGCAGAAATTTGCTTATGCGTGGTGTTTCCAAAGCTTCTGAATACTATGATAATGCTTCTTGGGATTTGCTCGATGCTCTCGAAAACGGAAGAGTTACGCTGGAGTCACTATCAGACGATGCTTTGCCGGAAATTATGCGTGTTATGACTCTAACAGAAAAAAGAGCATATGTAGCTGCCAAGAAAGCCGAAAGAGAGAGCATTAAAAAGACAATCCGCGACTTATCTCAAAAGCGAACCGAATATGTTGAACAACAGCGCCAATCTAGTACCAATAGAGGCGAGAATACTCTAGATAGCGTAATAATTCAAAGTCTCCGCCAACAATTAGCTGCTAAAGGATTTAAGCTTCAGTAAAAGAACGCAGACGAAATTTTATCTGCGTTCATCTGTGTTTATCTGCGGTTAAAAAATCATGAATTATGCAAGTGTCACAATTAGTAAGGCACTCTACTATCCCAACCCCTCGATAATCCGTCGATCGTGAAAGTAGTAGAGCACCCTACAAGTTGATTGTCCTCATGCCCATTGCATAAGTGCTGTTGAAAAAACCGGGTTTTTATTATGGGTTGTTTTCAAGCGCAAGTGATTCTCCGATTAGACTGTAAAGTTCTCTAAGTTGCTCAGAGTCCAAAGCTTTAATTAGTGCCTCTCCAGCTCTTTTGGAATTATGTCGAGGAATCTTTATATATGAAGGGGTATTTAGGCTACTAGATGGAACTTTTTCTAACCAATCTTTCACCTGTTTCCGCCCCAGATCGGTGATTTGGTAATAACCACGTTTATTACCAGATAATTGTTCAATCCATCCCAAGTCTAGCCAGCATTTTTGCCGGAGATATATTGGGCTAGATGTGAGACGCAATACTTGCTTAATCTTGGCTGCATTAATAGGCTGATTATCCGCACAACGTTGAACCAATTTAGAAAAATCATGAAGATATTTTGACGGAATTCCGTGTTCTTCAGCTTGGTCTTCGTTAAGCTCAAACGTCTTTGCATTAGGTGATGCTAATTCTTGAATGATTTTGTCAATATCTGACGGATCGCAACCCAAACCAAATGGTGGTTTAGCCTTGCACAGTTCCTCATAAGTATTGAATGGCTTTCCGCGATCGTCAACAAGCTGATGATAGCCAGAGAATTGCTTCATCAAATCGCGCCATGCTTTCAATTGTTGAGCATTGAATGCAGCATCATGTAGGGCTGATTGCAGTTCCAACCTGACAGCGATCGCCCAGGGGCGCGATCCAGGAGGTGCATTCAGTTCGCCTGCATTGCCGAGAGTTTCTATGTGAGCTTTCAATCGTTCATTGGATATTTGCCTTGTAGCCATGCCCACACCTGCCTCAATTCTTCAAGTGTCATTGCTGCGCGTCCCTTGCGAAATTGTTTGACAATTTCCTGATTAATGGTTTTGGATTCTATTCGATTCCGAGCTGCATAGTAACGGACATATTTTTCAAGTTTTTCTCTGATAATATCCCGTTCTTCACTGGGAGTCAAAGATTCTTTTCTCCCAATTAAATAATCATGACTATCTTTGGCTTCTGGCTCCTGATAAGCATCTAGAAATCGTTTCATTTGCACGGTACTAATTCCACCCAATCCAACCTTTTGCATTGCTGATTGGATTTGAGCAGTCTCAGCATAATCAACTGTTTCCCCATTACTTAAATCAGATGCTCTCGATCGTGTTAAGCTTGAATTTAATGCGATACTACTATTATATCGCCGATCGTTACTTTTGGCATCATTATCCCCAGTACCACCATTATCATTATCACGCTTATTTAATTCTCTTTCTCTAAGAATTGGCTGTTGTTCCGCTATGATATCTTGTACGCATTTAGTAGCCAACTGGTCATCTGGAAGATAAATCAACCCTGTTTTTTTCAAGTCTCCAGCTTCTCGATCAACTCTCGCAGCCCTTGCCCATGATTGTTCGAGCCAAGGCTTACTTCTGATATTAGTTAAACAGGCAACATGGGTAATTGCCGGAACATCAAGTCCTTCATAAGCCATTGCCACTGTTACTAAAGCATCAACTGCCTTTGAATCGCCGTAATTGTAGTGCTTCTTAAATCTTTTAATTGAGGCTTGCGCTTCTTTCGATTCATCACTTGTGGCTTTTAAGGCTTTGACTCCTAACTTTTTCAGCCACTCTAAATATTGATTAGCTGTTGCTATTGAGGGCGCGAGTACCAATAGCTTAGATCTGTGGTTCTTTTCTTTATGTGACTTCCAATTATCCACACATTTTGTGAGTAATTGCTCGGCGTATCCGGTACTAAGCGCTGTGCGAAGTGCTATACCCCTATAGTCTCCAGCCTCTGCTAAGCTTTCGACTGAACATTCTTGCCCTTGCTCGTCGATCCATTTAGCCTCCCCATCACCCCATTCAAAATGGAGAGGAACGATCGCACCCTCTCTGAGTGCTTGTCCTCGCGTATATTCAATAACTACGGTATCTTCACTACTAGATAGGGTGGGAGTAAGACCGCTAGGAGTTGCTTTATAGGGCATAAAAGCAATTGGCTTCCGATCTCCACGTTCACCAGTTCCTGTTACCAAGATAACCAATACAGCATTATCTACCAACGGCTGCAACGCTCTATGCCATGCTCCATCTTCCTCAACATGATGAAACTCATCCAGCACTAAAATATAACGCTTGCGTCGAATCTCTTGAGCATGAAGGTCAGGACTTGCTGTAATAGCCTGGTATGTAGCTGCATAGCCAGACATTCCCTTGCATGGATTAGGCTCATTATTATTTGCCATAATTCTATGCTGATGCCCTAGCATATTTTTGAACTACCAATCTTCAAATTGTTCTTCTGCTTGATTTTGGAGATTGAGTCTAGGAACCACCCAACAAATTGCATCAGCTATAGTTCCATGAAAGCTGTTCCCAGAATTAGGATTTGGAATTAATTGTGCTGCTGCAATTACTGGGATAAGACTCTTACCGCCTCCAGGCGTAACAAGCATGAGAATTTTTTTTATTTGTGCTCCAGCCTGTATGCGTTTACAGATTTGATAAAATTCATCTTGATGTCTTCTTAAATTAAGAGGTTCTTTAGGAGATTGTGAAAAAATATCTAATTGGATTGCATCTGTCATGTTTCTGTTCTCCTCAGCAGTTTTTTGATAATGACATTTAGGGCATAATGCCTGCATTTCATGGACATTGGTTCTCTGAGTTTCTGCCCATCGCTCAATATGATCTGCGTGCCAGTCTGAAGGCAAACCACATTTGCAATGCTGGCACTTGCCGTTGGCGGCATACCAGAGGGCAGCGCGTAGCCGTTTCGATCGAAGGAAGCGACTCTGATTCTGCATCTGAAAAAGCTATAAGGCTTACGCAGCAAGTAAAAAGATCTACTGTAGAAATTTTATCTGTTTTTGAAGTTTTAGTCAACATCAAAATTTTATGGGCTAGCTGTCTCCATTTTTGTGAATAGGACGATCGTGAAGCAGCGACATCTTACTGGAACAACGCCGTGGCGATGACTTGTTCTGCTGTTCCGGTAGCAACATTTCTTAATGCGGTGGGGTTGCCGTTTCTTGGCTGTATTGGTATGATAACGTATATCGCGCAACCGCGCAACCGCGCAACCGCGCAAAATGCAGTCAAACTCATCCGCAGTCAACCACCGCCTCGCCAGATGCGAGAATACGGTATGCGCGTATGAGAGACATGGCTAAAAAAATTCCACCTGAAATGGCTGAACTAAGCGTTTACGTAGATAAAAAGCTAAAGCTGCGATTCAAACTAGCTTGCACAGCTCAAGAAAAGCCGATGAGCGAAGTCATCGGTTTATTGATGAAGCAATGGCTAGAGACAATAGAAACCCAGTCAGAGTCTCAAACTCAAGCGGGGCAAAACGTTCCAGACTGAGGAGTAATTAAGCAAATGACCTCTAGCGCAGACAGATTTGTGAGGGACAAATGTTGAGAGACGCAGACAACCCAGAAAAATCTTGGGAAGACTTGGAAGCCGAACTCGCCCAACGCCCGGACAGACCTTTTTATGCTCGGAGTGACGCAGAAGCTGCTAAGCGATGCGAACAGCAAAACCGCGAAGCAACCAGACACCCTGATGTTACCGGAAAAACCTACTACACCTGTGACGATAAAAAAAGGAAAAACCGATGACCAAATATCAATTAACTCCTGCCAAATACCACCATGTACAAGTAGTTGTCTCCCTAAATCGCGTTCATTTAGACAACTATGAAAATCCCGATCGCGCAATTGCAAAACTGATCGAACTCGGTTACACTCCAGAACTGCGCTATCAATGGAATCCAGAACGCAACGAATTCGATCTATACGCCCTAATTCATGACTTACCGCTGGAAAAATCGCTAATGACCGATGAAAAATGTCAGGAATTTTTCAACCATTTCAAACACAGCCAAATATATTCGATCGGCTGCGGTAACGCTGACCCCGATTGGCTATTTGCTTGGGGTTTTGATGACCCCCGCCGTCACGCTAAGCCAGAAGAAATTGAACCTTTACCAGCAGCTACAGCAGCAGCTTAATGTGATAGTGTAGGTTGGGTTGAGGAACGAAACCCAACATCCAATTAATCAGTGTTGGGTTTTGCTATCGCTCAACCCAACCTACAAAATAAAAGCATCCCAATCTAACTACTTCGCAGCAGGTAAAGACAACTGAGGCGAAGGATGAGAATAGCTGCCATTTTCAGCAATCACCAAAGGCGGTTCCTGCGACAACAAAAACTCGCGAATTAATCTAGCAACTGCCCTTTGCGCTAAACCGCCGACTACTTTCTGACCCATGTTCTGCACTTCCGGTTTCACCAACAACTGCGGCAGTAGCTGCAATACTTTCATCGTGTCAAAACCTGGAGTTGATTGCAAAATATCCCAAATCCGCTTGATGTGTTCTAAGTTTTTTTGTTCGGTTTGTGAAACCACAGGTTGATTTGCCTTGACTCCAAACCATTCGCCGACAACTGCTTTGGCGTTAGCAAAAGCATTGCTGGAAAGTGTGTCGAGACTTTTTACCAATTCAGCGACAATCCGATCGCGAATAAAATCTCCCCTTTCAGAAAATAAATATTCTAAGGCTTGATTCATGATTTTGCTGACATCGTAATCGTCACTCTCGCGGGCATTGTTGAGCAAGTTTTCTAAGCGGTTCCAGCGGAATTCGCCTTGTTTGAACAGCAAATCTTTCAGAGATGCTCTCAATTCCGGTGCGGGGTCGCTCAACAGCCGTTTTGCTACGTAAGGATAGGCTTTGCTGAGCACTTTGAATTCCGGGTCAACGTTGATGGCGATGCCTTCTAGGGTGACGAGCGATCGAATAATCAAAGCGTAGTACGCTGGAACTCGGAACGGATATTCGTACATCACGGCGGAAAGTTCGTCAGTAATGCTTTTGAAATTGAGTTCGGCAACGCTAGCACCCAAAGCATTGTTAAACACGCCGGCCAAAGCTGGAATAATTGGCGTTAAATCGGTATCCGGTGTCAAAAATTCTAACTTGACATAATCTCTAGCTAAACCTTCAAAGTCGCGGTTGACCAAATGCACTACAGCTTCCAACAAGCCGTATCGCTGATAAGGTTTAACTTCGCTCATCATTCCGAAATCGAGATAAGCTAATTGACCATCAGGAGTTGCCAAAAGATTGCCGGGATGCGGGTCGGCGTGAAAGAAACCGTGTTCTAGAAGTTGGCGGAGAGAACACTGGACTCCTACTTCAATTAAGTAAGGAGCGTCAATTCCTTGAGCTTTAACGGCTTCTAAATTCGTAAGTTTGATGCCGGTGATCCACTCCATTGTTAAGACGCGGCGGCGGGTATATTCCCAGTAGATGCTGGGAACGTAAATGTCTTTGATGTGGCCGTAGAGTTGGGCAAACCGTTCGGCATTTTGACCTTCGTGGGTGTAGTCCATTTCTTCGTAAATGCGCTCGCCCAATTCGTCCATAATTGCTGCGAGGTCACTGCGAATTATTTTGAAGTTGTTTTGTGCCCAAACTGCAACGCGCCGCAGGATGTAGATATCTAAGCCGATGTTCTCGGCTAAACCCGGTCGCTGCACTTTGATGGCGACTGTTTCTCCGGTTTTGAGTTTGCCTTTGTAGACTTGTCCGAGGGATGCTGCGGCGATCGGATCTGGCGTGATTTCTGCGTAAATTTCGTTGGGGTGCGCGCCCAATTCTTCTTGTATAAATTGATATGCTACTTCGTTGGGAAACGCTGGCAATTGGTCTTGCAGCGTTGTTAGTTCTTCTAAATATACTGGTGGTACTAAGTCGGGCCGTGTTGAGAGTGCTTGTCCGATTTTGATGAAAGCTGGGCCGAGTTGGGCGAGAATTTCCCTCAGTCGGACGGCGCGACGCTTTTGGTTGGTGGCGGTACGACCTGTTTTGCCGTCGAACCACACACTGAAGGCAAAGCTAAAAAATGTCCAAACAACGCTCGACAGCCTTCCCCAGACTTGTAGAGGTCGATTTCGGTACAGGGCTGCGATCGCCACTGGATCGTACCGAACAGCATCTCCGGCCAACTCGAAAGCTATGTCTCTGGCTGATTTGAGCCGATCGTCCGTTACGACATCCGTCTCTAGTGATACTGGTACTGCTTGTAGGGGAATTGTATTTGCATCTTGGAGATTGCCGAGTACAGCCTGAGTCCCTGAATTTACATAAGTTTGCGGGGAGGCTGGCGATACTGTCTTGACATTCATAAATCAGACCTAGTGTGAAGCATTGTAAATATATTGTAACAATTTAAGGAAGAAGACCCTTCTTCCTTCTTATATACTTACTCGTCGCTGGATTTTTTGAGTCGATCGCGAATGCCTGACAGTTGCGATTTTGTGCTGACGGGCGATCGAGGTTGGGGCATTTCGGTATCGGGCCAGTTCGGTAAGTCGTTACAGGCACAGGATTCAGGTGGCATTCCGGCTTGTGGGAACACTACGGGCATGGCGCAGCGCGCGCAGGGACTGACTTCCCATGCTGGTGTCAGCAATTGGGCAATTGTTTCGTTTGTGCCTTGCAGGTAGCAGTCTCCGCTGTCGGGGGAGATGATTTTTTCCCAGCATTCTTCAAATTCCTGGCTGTAGCGATCGCCCGCAATTACCGATTTTGGCAGCAGCGCTTCGGAACCGTTGCGAATTAATACTTTTTTGCCTAACTGAAACCAGTAAGCAATATATTTTTTTACTTCAGTATTTGATGCCATAACTTTTTGTCAATCCTGCGATTAGTTGATGATTTTAAGCTTAGAAATTGAAATTTGCACTCTTGTTCAAAAGACATTTTCTATTTTACATTTTTGCAAAATTTGGCTATTCCTCGTATCAAATTGTTGTGCGGGTTGCCCGATGGAGTATTTTTTGCGAGTAATTTTTGTGAGGTTTGAGTTTTCAATCTTAGTTAGAACTATACCTGATTTTTAGTTAAAATTGTTCATCGGGAAACCGACATTTTTTCTCCCTTGTCGATCGGGACTCCGCCTGTTAATTTTTCGCAGCAGGCGGCAGTGGCGTACCCAGAGCGCTCAAATTCAAGGCGTAACCTCCGGTAGCGAGATAAACAGTATCGGCGATCGCCCCGATGTGGCGGACGAGAGTGCCGAGGCGATCGCGAAACAGTCGCCCCGCCGGATAAGCAGGCACAACACCCCATCCGGTTTCTTCTCCTACAAAAATTACATCGGCCGCCGTTGACTTCAAACTAGCGAGCAAATCTTGCTGCGTAGTAGCCCAAACTGCAGCTTCTTGTTCCAAAAGATTTGCTGTCCAAGTTCCTAGAGAATCAATTAACAAGCAATCCGACGGTTGGCCGGCACGCACAACTTTCGGTAATGCGATCGGCACTTCGAGAGTTTTCCAATTAACTGGACGGCGATTTCGGTGCTGTTCGAGACGACGAACCCACTCCAAATCCGCTTCATCAACCAAGCCGGTAGCCACATAGATTACTTGTTTTCCTGAATCCGCCGCCAAAGTTTCGGCCCATTCACTTTTGCCACTTCGGGCCGGCCCAGTTACTAAGATTATTTTAGTCATTTATGGTTGGTTATTTGTTGTTGGTTATTTGTTGTTGGTTATTGGTTATTGGTTATTGGTTATTTGATTGCCAATTATTTTAAGGCGATAATAGCATTAATGGGACAATATAGCGGTTCTCAAAAAAGTGAGGTATGCCATATCCCCGATGCCCGATGCCCGATGCCCGATGCCCGAAGCGTACCTGATCTTTCTGAGAAAGGCTATATCAGAGTCAGTCGATCGAGCTTCCTAGCATAGCCGTTTTCTTTTCAAGTGAGGTACTACTAATTCGCAATTCAGGTAGAAGAAGCAAGAAGCAGAAACTATTCCCAATGCTCAATCCCTCCGCTTCGCTTCGCCCAATGCCCTGTTTGGCCAATGCCCGATGCCCGATGCCCAATATTTCCCAAGCTGTTATTTATGCCAGATCATCCTCAGATCTCAGCGATTATTTGCACCCACAATCGCGCCGCCTATTTAGCTGGGGCGATCGACAGCTTGCTGGTACAGGATTTTCCCGACAACTTTGAAGTAGTAATAGTCGATAACGGTTCTAGCGATTATGCGACTGCCGAAAGTTCCATTTCGCGCACCCGTGAGGTGGTAGAAGCGAGACTGGGCGATCGACGGCTCAAGTACGTATGGGAACCCGAAATCGGTCTGTCAGTAGCCCGGAACACTGGCGCAAAGGCAGCTCGTAGCCAAATATTGGCTTATCTCGATGACGACGCTATTGCTGAGCCGAATTGGCTCAGGGTGCTGCACGCGGCTTATCAAAGCAATCAAAAACTAGCCATAGCAGGCGGCAAAGTTAATTTGCTGTGGCCTGCTGGAGTCTCTCCGCCCGACTGGCTGTCGCCCGGATTGGCCCAGAATTTGGGAGTTTACGATTTGGGCGATACTTACCAGTACGTGACGACAGCAGGTTTGACTCCCAGGGGCGTAAACTACTCGATCCGGCGCGATTTTCTCGAACAAATTGGCGGCTTCGATGTCAAACTCGGTAGAGTCGGCAAAAAGTTGCTGTCAAATGAAGAATTGCGCGCCACAGAATTAGCATTAGAGTTAGGTTGGCAAGTAATTTATCTGCCGTCCGCGTTGGTGATGCACAATGTTGCCCCAGAACGGCTCAACAAAGCTTGGTTTCTAGAGCGCGGTTGGTGGCAAGGCATCAGCGAGTGTTATCGGGAACAATTGTGCGATCGAGCCGGTATTGCTCAGCTTGGGCGGGGGGGTGAAAGAATATTGAGGGGTGTATGGAAGTCTTTTAAATATATTAGAGATCCAGGGCTGCGCTTTGAAAATTTCGTTTTTGCCTGGGGTCAAATCGGTTATTTGATCGCAGCCATCCGCGGCCTGATTTTTGCACCGAAATCGACCAGCAGGCATTAGGCTATAGGCAATATCCCTCGCTGCTCAAGTCGTCGGCGCGGCTGTGCCGATCGCAATTCATCCACCAAAACTCGACCGCATTTAGGTTCAAGCACTCGATTATGACATCTAGTTCATCCAAGATTCCGGTTTCAGTTCTCATTCCGGCAAAAGACGAAGAACTTAATCTACCTGCGTGTCTAGCCAGCATTGCCAGGGCGGATGAAGTTTTCATGGTTGATTCCCAAAGTAGCGATCGCACGGTAGAAATTGCCATCAGCACCGGCGCAAAAGTAGTGCAATTCTACTTCGACAACCGCTGGCCGAAAAAGAAAAATTGGTCTTTGGACAATCTGCCCTTTCGCAACGAATGGGTATTAATTGTCGATTGCGACGAGCGCATTCCGCCGGAACTTTGGGACGAAATCGCACGGGTGATTGAAGACCCAAATTTTGACGGTTACTACCTCAACCGCAAAGTCTTCTTTTTAGGTCAGTGGCTGCGTTACGGCGGCCGATATCCCGACTGGAATTTGCGTTTGTTCAAGCATCAAAAAGGACGTTACGAAAATCTCGGCACTGAATCCGTCCCCAATACTGGCGACAACGAAGTTCACGAACACGTCATTTTAGCCGGTCAAGTCGGCTACTTAAAAAATGACATGATCCACGAGGATTACCGCGATTTATTTCACTGGATAGAACGGCACAACCGCTATTCTAATTGGGAAGCTCGCGTTTATTACAATATTATTGAAGGGCGCGACGACAGCGGCACTATTGGCGCTCACTTATTTGGAGATGCAGTGCAGCGGAAACGCTTTCTCAAAAAAGTTTGGGTGCGGCTGCCTTTTAAACCAATGCTCAGATTTATTTTATTTTACTTCATTCAGCTCGGCTTTTTGGATGGAAAAGCTGGCTATATTTATGCGAGGTTATTGAGTCAATATGAGTATCAAATTAATGCAAAACTTTACGAGTTGCGTTGTTGTGGCGGTCAGTTGAATGTGGCAGAACCTGAGCCTACTCTGTCGGCACCAGTAGTTATAACTCAGGAGACAGAAGTGAAATTGCCTTAATATTTTGGAAGCATGGGGAAATTGGGAATTAGGAAAGCCAGCCCATAGCGAGTGGCTTGAGACATTTTCATTTAATAAGTTCTTCTAGGGATGGAAAAAGCAATTTTTCGGCGCTCACTTTTTCGCAATCACAAGGCTGTTGACTTGCGGATATTGCTGATACTTTTCCTAGCAGCAATTGGATGCTTTCGATTAGCAATGGTAGAGTTAATAAAATAATTGATGCTGACACCAGCAAGCTAATCAAGCCGTCAGCCCAATTCCAGTGCAGCCACGCGACGGCGATCGCAGCTAAAATTACTCCAACCGACGAAAAAATGTCGGCGACTGCGTGCAGAAAGGCGCTTTTGAGATTCAAGTCGCCGTGACAGCAGGAATGCAAACAACAAGCATTAATCGAGTTGATGCTTAAACCGACTATGGCGGTAATTAACATCGGGAGCCCTTCTACTTCGGGGGTTGGGGACTGCAAACGGGCGATCGACTCTACTGCAATCCACAGGGCGATCGCCACTAAACTGATACTATTAACTAAAGCAGCAATGATTTCTCCTCGTTCAGGAATTGGCGATTGTGCGATCGTACAATCTACGGATTTACTTTTGCGTTTGACTGAGGAGTACCAAGTCGCTGTCAAAGTTATTGCTAAAGCTGCTACATCTGAAAAAACGTGACCCGCGTCTGCTAATAGGGACAAACTATGAGAATTAAGTGCGGCGATTAACTCTGCTACAAAAAAGCTGCTAAGCAGTACCAATGCTGTTTGTAAAAGTCGAACTTTGCCAATTCTGGGATTTATATTCTCGCATTGTGCGATATCCTTGGCGTTTTCCGAGTCAAAATTGTCCCTAACTAGAAATGTCATGCAGCAGTCCTTAAGGTTAAATTCGATTTTAAATTAAACATTAAATTAACTATCAATGACCGATTATATACCAAATCCCAACCAAGATCAGGAAAATTTGATCGCAAATTCCCCAAATCCTCAAATAAACCCTAGTCCAATTAGCGACAATCACGCAAATACTTTGACAGGCGAATCTTTGGTTGATTTGCGCCGCTACGATCAATCAAAGTTCGATCGGGGAAAGCCTACTTGGCTAATTTTGCTTTGGTGGTTCGTCCAGGCGATCGCATTTCCCCTCACTCCACACCCTTTTAACGGCATCAGAAGCGGCTTGCTGCGGTTATTTGGAGCGAAAATAGGTTTTGGCGTAATTATCCGCCCCACGGCTCGTTTTACCTATCCTTGGAAAATTGAAATCGGCGATTACAGTTGGATCGGAGATGATGTTGTATTGTACAGTTTGGATCGAATTGCGATCGGCAAACACTGCGTCATTTCTCAAAAAAGTTACCTCTGCACCGGCACTCATGACCCTCAAGATCAAGCGTTTCGCTTAATCACAGCACCTGTTATCATAAATAACGGCGTTTGGATTGCCGCCGACTGTTTCATTGGCCCCGGTGTCGAAATCGGTGTCAATGCTTTAATTGGAGCTCGTAGCAGCGTCTTTAAAAATATGCCAGCCGGCTTTATTTGCACGGGAACACCCTGTTGTCCGCGCTACCTGCGAGAAATTAACCAAAGTTCATAAGAGACATTGCACCGGGAAACTAAGCAGCTTGACAAGCTTGCTGTCGAATAGGAATTTCAATGACGAATTCTATTCCCTTTCCTTCTGTAGGCTGGCAGTACAATCTGCCCCCATGCTTTTCAACGATAATTTGGTAACTGATAGATAACCCCAATCCAGTTCCCTTACCGATCGGTTTGGTGGTAAAAAAGGGGTCAAATAGCTTTGGTTGTAGGGTTTCGCAAACTCCTCTACCGTTGTCACTAATATGAATAGCCACTGAATCCTCGTCAATTACTTTTGTACTAATCTGAATGCGGTTCGGGTGTTGTTTGATTTCTGAAAACGAACGCTGCTGATTAGATTCATCTAAAGCATCAATGGCATTGGCAATAATATTCATGAACACTTGATTTAATTGTCCGGCATGGCATTCTACTGGTGGAAGCTGACCATATTTTTTTATTAGTTCAATCTCAGGATGCTCTGGTTTTGCTTTTAAACGATGATGCAGAATCGTGAGTGTACTATCAATTCCTTCATGAATATTTACTGCTTTCACCTCTGCCTCATCCACACGAGAAAAGATTCGCATAGACTTGACAATCTCCTGGATGCGCTCCGTTCCTAAGTTGATTGAGTTAAGAACTTTGATAAAATCTTCCTCTACAAATTCTAGTTCTATTTCATCCATTGCTGCTTGAATCCGAGGGGTGGGATTTACATAGTCTTCTTGATAGAGATGTATAAGTTTTAGTAAGTTATGAGCGTACTCTTGGGCATAACCCAGATTGCCAGATATGAAATTTACAGGGTTATTTATTTCATGAGCAATCCCAGCCGCCATTTGCCCTAAGCCGGACATTTTCTCGCCTTGGATTAACTTAAGCTGCATTTGTTGTAAATTATCATAGGCTTGGCTGACTTCTACAACTTTTTCCTCCAATAACGTATTTTTTTCTTCTAATTTCTCAGCTAGAACATGAAGCTTTAAATGCAGCTTGACGCGAGCTAATACTTCCTCCTGTTGGAAGGGTTTGGTAATATAATCTACAGCCCCAAGCTTAAACCCCTCAACTTTATTAGCCGTATCCGAGAGAGCAGTCATAAATATAATGGGAATCTGTTTAGTTTCTGGATTAGCCTGTAATCGACGACAGGTTTCAAATCCATCAATTTCTGGCATCATGACATCTAACAAGATTAGATCGGGGAGAGCATATTTGACGCGCTCTAGTGCCATTTTGCCAGATTTCGCAACCCGAACTTCAAATCCTTCTTGGCTTAAGGCATCAGACAAGACACCCAAGTTAGCTGAATTGTCATCAACTATAAGAATCGTACCCTTTGCTTGAATTTCTGAATTCATAAACCTTACTTGTAGGACTCAATAAACGTTAAAATCTCTTCGTCTTGAAAGTCTTTTGCCATTTGATACAATATTTTAGCAAAGGGAATGTATTTGGGATCTATTTCTTCCAGTAATGCCGCCTGCTTAACTATTTCTAGGAAATTTCCTTTCATAGCCAGCTCGTATAGTATTTCCATTTCTGTAGCAGGCGGGGCAATTAGCTCATTGGTGTCTGAGGATCTCGCCAGTGGCTCTTCATTAGCTTCGTAAACCCATTCCAAATCAAGATACTGTTGCAATTTTTGTAGGAGTTCCGTGGCTTGAACAGGTTTGGGAATAAAGGTGTTGCCTCCTGCTTCTAAACTTCTGTATTGATCGGTTTCAAATACGCTCGCAGAAGAGACAATAATCACCATGTCTTTGAAATTTTCCGATTCTCGAACCCGCTTAATTAGTTCGTAGCCATCTAGTTCGGGCATTAGTAAGTCGGTAACGATTAAATCTGGCTGCACCTCTATAATTTTTTCCCATCCTTCCTGCCCATCGTTGGCTTCAGACACCTCAAAGCCGATCGGACTGAGCAAATTGCTAACTACCGAACGGTTAGCCCATTTGTCATCAATAACTACAATCTTAGGTTGGCGGCCCTTGATGCCGATTATCTGCCCGCGATGGTCAATTTGAGACGTTTTCACCCATTCATCGGCTTGATACAGATCGACATCAAACCAGAAAATACTGCCAACATTCATCTCACTTTGAACCTGAATGGTACTGCCCATTAGTTCTACAATCCTTTTGCTAATTGCCAGTCCCAATCCCGTACCTTCCGTCTGCCGTCTGCGATCGCCTACCTGCTCGAAGGGCTGAAAGATAGTTTGGAGTTGATCTTGTGCAATGCCAGTACCTGTATCGCGTATTTCAAAGCGAATTTTTTCGTGTGTGGCAAAACTGACTATAAAAGTAACAGTGCCCGCATCCGTAAATTTAATAGCGTTACTCAAAAGATTAATTAACACTTGTCGCAAGCGTTTTTCATCCGCACGAATACCGATCGGCAGTTCGGGGCTTGATGGAAAATGAAACTGAATTCCCTTGAGTTCAGCTCGGATGCGACACATCTCTGCTACACCTTGCAGGAACGCCGGGAAATGAAAATCGGTGGGCTGGAGTTCCACTTTCTGTGCTTCAATCTTCGACAAATCGAGAATATCATTGATTAAGGTTAGTAAATGGGAACCGCACTGATAAATGACATCAATGCGCGATCGCTCTTCTTCCTTCAAGACTTTGGAACGCTGAAGAATCTGTGCGTATCCCATGATGCCATTCAGGGGAGTTCGCAACTCGTGGCTCATGTTAGCAAGGAATTCACTTTTAGCCCGACTAGCAGCTTCTGCGGCTTCCTTGGCTTTTGACAGTACGAATTCTGCTTGTTTGCGATCGTGGATATCGGTACAAGTGCCAACCCACTCCCGAATGCTGCCATCTTCATTCAGAATGGGTACGCCTCTACCTTGGAAATAACGATAGTTTCCATCCGCTCCGCGAATTCGATATTCTATGTCATACAGGCTTTTCGTTTGCACTGCTTCCATCCATACCTGAGCCGTTTGTTCGCGATCGTCCGGGTGAATTGCATCTAACCAGCCAAAACCAATTACCTCAGCTTCGGTTTGTCCGGTGTAAGCTCTCAGAGTCGGCATATCCCAGCATCGCCCCTCAGAATCGCCTGTCCAGACAATTTGGGACGTGGCAAGGATTAGCGATCGATAGCGTTCTTCGCTTTGTTTGATCGCATCTTCGGCTTGTTTGCGATCGCTAATATCTCGGCTTGTGGCGATGATGCCCAGAATATTGCCCTTAGCATCCCGCCAAGGAGCTTTTGTAGTCAAAAAGGTTGTAGGGGTTTCATCATCAGCAGAGATTTCATCCTCGAAAGTCTCAGTGATTCCTGCTGCCATGACTTGGCGATCTTTTGCCATAATTTCACGAGCACTGTCAGCAGACATTAATTCTAAATCATCTTTGCCGATGATTTCCTCAATTGGCTTGCCCAAAAAGTTGGCTACGTTGGAGTTAAGGGCAACATAACGCCCTTCTAAATCTTTAACAACAATGATGTCTGGCGTACTTTCCAAAATAGAGTTTAGTAAGAAGTTGCGATCGCGCAACTTTGCTTCCATTTGTTTGCGATCGCCAATGTTTCGTGCTATGGCGATCAGGCCGAGAATATTGCCCTGAGCGTCTCGCCAAGGGGCTTTTGTTGTTAAAAAAGAAGTGGTCTCCTTACCATTAAAAACCTCTTCTTCGTAGGTTTCAGTAATGCCTGCTTCCATGAGTTCGCGGTCTTTTGCCATTATTACAAGGGCACTAGCAGAAGGAAGAAGTTCCGAATCATCTTTGCCGATGATTTGCTCAATGGGTCTACCGTAAAAAGAGTTTGCTACCTCGGAATTAAGGGCAACATATCGGCCTTCCCGGTCTTTAACCACAATTATGTCTGGCGTACTTTCCAAAATAGAGCTCAGCAAGAGGTTGCGATCGCGCAGCGCAGCTTGCTGTTCGTGCAGAGCTTCTTCAACTTGTTTGCGATCGGTAATATCTGTATTAGCTCCCACCCATTCCCGAACTGAACCATCCGCGTTCAGAATTGGTATACCACGACAACTCATGTACCGATATTCCCCGTCATAGCGGCGCATACGTAATTCATCTTCATAGAGCGATCGATTGGCCACGGCAGCCGACCATATACTACCAACACGAGCGCGATCGTCTGGGTGGATCGTGTCTAGCCAACCCCGTCCTTTATACTCCTCAAATGTCAGTCCTGTAAATGCACCTAAAGTAGGTTGTTCACTAGCCAATTCGCCCTCAGCATTACCGATCCAAATACTTTGAGCGGTAGCTTCGATTAAAGAACGAAATCGTTCTTCATTTTGTTTGAGGACATCTTCTGCTTTTTTGCGATCGCGAATATCCCGCGTAATCGTGGCAATTCCTATCGGTTCATTAGTCTCTGGATGATTGACCAAAAATAGGGTGTAGTCTACCGCGATGGGTTGACCTGTCACGAAATGTCTCAACCGGAAATCACTTCGCCAACTTCCCTCTTTCATCAGCACAGGCAGGATATACTGCTGTACAAAGTCTAAATCTTCTGGCATGAAGAAGTCGGTAATGTGTTTGGTTTTGGCTTCGTCCACACTACTCAGTCCCATTAAATCCATGCCCGCTTGATTTAACAGCATCGGCCGACCATCCATTGAAGCAACGCCAATAAAGTCACGGCTGTTCTCAATTGTGGTAGCAAGCAATTGCCGTTCTTCCTCTGCTTTTTTGCGATCGCGCAGGGCAGCTTGTTGTTCGCGAATATCCCGCGCAACAGTCGAAATAAACTCGACTTCACCCGCTGCAGTTTTGTGAACGATCAAAACCTGGGAGACTGGAATTTCTTCCCCATCCCGTGACAAAAATAGGATTTCACCAGCCCACCTACCCTCTCGTAAAGCGGTGGGAAAGGCTTCATCCTGAAATTTTGCCGTTGCCGAGGGAGCTAACACAGAATCTAGACTAAACGGCGATCGTGCTTCCTCTGGGGACATCCCCAGCATTTCCTGTCCGGCTTGGTTGAGATAGACGCTATGCCCAGCCGTATCACAAACTCCTACTAAGTCGGAAGTTGCTTCCAAAATTGCCGTCAGTCGTGCCTGCTTTTGTTCTGCCCGCTTGCGATCGCTAATTTCAATCACAATGACACCCACACCAAAAACCCTGCCATTTTCATCCAGCAAAGGATAGTAAGATGTTTCCCAGTAGCGGAGGATGCCTGGTTGTTTCGGGGTTTCACCCACTACTTCATAGTCGAGAATTGGCTTGCCCGTATCCAGAATCCCTTGCAGCATTGGTTCCAGAGTCGGAGCCAAGTCGGGCAGCATTTCACCCAGCGACCTACCAATATGGTCTGCCACAGGAATGCCATTGATCTGGGCCAGAACTTCGTTAATTGAGACGTACCGAAGTTGGCTGTCATAAATCATCATTCCGGCGTTGGCACCTGCAAAAAAAGCCTCGAAGTGATCCTGTCGCAATACCTCTGCTGTTGTGTTCTCTTGCTGTGGCAATTGGGTTTTCTCTGGTGGGAATTTGCTCATGTTGGCTCGTGCATTTCAGCTTTTATTCTACAACTTGTCTCCAATTGGGCGATCGCAAGGTTTTCATTACCTCCAATTTTGGTACTGAAGAAAACGTTCAGTAGCGTGACCATTAGGCTTTCAATCTGCGATATTCTGTATCCCTTGCGACACTATTTCCCTTAATTCTTCGGATGTATCGCCAAGTATTTCTATTTCTCATCAATTCTATTCCTAATCAATCCTATCGGTAGAACATTAGTGACAACATCAGCTAGGGAAGCGCTTGTCAATCAGCAATTATGCTCATAATTTACTCAGATTGGGCGGGGGGAAACTAAGATTTGGGCGATCGAGCAATAATGGCGATCGGCTCGCCATATTTATGCCCACCCACCCCCAAATCGCCAATTTTCCACTCCTAAATAAGCAAAGCAATATTTTCAGTAAATTTACGGATTGACAAATGCAATTAAGTTATAGTTTGTCCCCCATATCGGTAGAATGCCAAGTATTCTTGGAACGTTATCAATTTTAGCTAGATCCGTTAAATTTTTACTTAGATATACACAAGACGGACGCCACTGGCAGAGTAATAGCAATATCTCTCCCACCAGTTAAAGTCATTGTAATACTTGGATATTTGACTTGTCCACTTAAAGAGTCATTGAATAATCCCCGCTTAAGTTGATAACGGGACTTCCAAAAATAATTAGTGGAGAGTATGATAAAATCGCATAGAGTTAATGTTGAATAAATTTACTATAGCAATCCTTGCAGGAGTCGTATTTTTTTTACCCCACCCCAACCCTCCCCTTGGTAAAGGGAGGGAGTAAGAAATTCACAAATGATGCGAGGATTGCTATAGAGGGTTCGCTTTAATAATAGATGTGTCGGATCTCGTCTCGCGAAAAAGTGGCACAATAACCGCAGGTCTGCGAAGACAAGGTATCCGAAAAATTCGCAAGAGGGATAACTGCGTAGTATGAGGAACCACATATCTATGTAAAGACTTCATTTTTTTTACCAAAATAGGCTAACATTTGTGATAAAGACTTCAGGATTTTATTTTTAAATTTGGCACTGAGGACTTTATTGTTTACTACTACCAACTTAAAAAATGACAACACAAAAAACCTTATGGCCGGAATTGGAATTTAATACAATACCAGAAGAAGTATTGACACAGCTCTCGAAAATATTTACCGCTACCCTATTTAAAATAGGTGAAAATCCTGTATCCTTGCAGTCCCTGGTGGAACTGATTATATTGTTTATGGCTATCCTTGTGATAGCACGATATTTTACAAATTTTCTTAAGGAACGCTTGTTAGTCAGACTGGGAATTGACGAGGGAAATCGGGAAGCAATCGCAGTAATTATTGGGTATTTAATAGTAGCTTTGGGTGTGATAGTCGCCATCCAAAGCATCGGATTCAACCTCGCTTCTTTTGCAGTAGTTGCGGGGGGATTGGGAGTGGGAATTGGCTTCGGAATCCAGGATTTAACCACTAATTTTGTCAGCGGCTTAACGCTGCTTTTAGACAGGCCTGTGAAAGTCGGAGACTTTGTGGAATTAGAAGGATTAATGGGAATCGTCAAAAAAATCTCGATTCGATCGACCATCATTCAAACCACTGAGGACTCTAGCGTCATAGTTCCCAACAGCAAAATGATTAGCAACAAAATTGTTAACTGGAGTTACGAAAACTCGCTACTCTGTCTGCGAGTTCCCATAGAAGTAGCCGAGAATAGTAACCCGCTGTTAGTGACAGAAACTCTGTTAAATATTGCTTACGCGGAATCGGGAGTTTTATACGAACCGCATCCGAAAGTATTGTTTGTCGAGTTTGGTGATGATAGTTTTAAGTTTGAACTTTTAGTTTGGACGGACAGGCCGACTGAAAGAGAAGTAATTAAAAGTTCTTTGAATTTTGCAATTGAATACAATTTCCGCCAGCACAAAATAGAATTTCCGTTCAATGACAGAGAAATTTATTTGCAAAACCCCGAAGTTCTGTTATCAATTTTCAACAAAAAAGAAACTGCAATTGACCTCCCGAACAGTTACTCTGAAAATGAGCAAAAACAGCCAATTTTTGCAGAAAAACCGAAAAAGCCATCGTCCCTTAGCTGTTTGCTGCGAGAGGTGGAATACTTTGAAAATCTGACTGATCTTGAATTGCGGCAATTGATTGAAGTTGGATACCGCAAACGGCTGCGATCGCAAGAATATTTGTTTCACGAAAACGACCCCGGAGATGCTTTTTACATGATTCTTTCAGGTTCAGTAGAAGTTTTTGTAGAAGCTATTGACAAACATCTGAATAACCTCGGCACTGGTCAGTTTTTCGGGGAACTTTCTTTGATGTTGGGAATCCCCAGAACTGCTTCGGTGAGAGCTTTAGAAGAAACAATTTTGTTTGCCATCAATAAAGAAGGTTTCCAAAAAGTTTTAACTGAACGACCGGATTTATCTGAACAGATTATTAAAGAAATAGTCAAACACAAAGAAGAACTCAGCGAGAGACAGCAATTATTGCGAGAACTGGAATTGGTAGAGGCAGCAGAAGAGGATGAAAATCCTGTAGAATGGGTGAGAAAACGGCTAAAAAATCTATTTAGTGTTTGAAATGATTTCTTATGACGCGATTTATTCATGACCTCTTTGCCAAAGAATACCTGGAGGAATTGCTGTCACCACTCGGAACGGTTAATATCGGCCGCGATGTGACTTCAGAAGTCCGAGAAATCGATGTTTATTTCACTCCCAGCACCGCCATTCCCGAATACTCAGAAACCCTGGGATTGTTGGGGAAAATGGCAAACACAACTGCAATTTTTGAACCGTTTCGCAATCCGGCAAACGTCAGCGAAATTTGTAGCTGTCTGGGCAAGTTATTGGATGTGCGAGGTGAATTGGAGCGAAAATTTAGGAGAGAAAATACTCGCTATGATGACGCTCAGTTACCCAAACTGTGGATTTTGATGCCCACAGCATCGAAAGCATTGGTAGATAGCTTTAATGCGATACCAGACACAGAGAACTGGATGCAGGGAATTTATTTTTTGGGGGAATCTTTGCGAACTGCAATTGTGGCGATTCACCAGTTGCCAGAAACTCCAGACACCCTGTGGTTGAGGATTTTGGGCAAAGGGGGAGTGCAGCAAAGGGCTATTTCCCAATTAAGCGCTTTAGCAACAGACGATCCGTTGCGGATTATCGCGCTAGAATTGCTGTATCGGTTACAGTCAAATTTAGTAACCGATGTGCCACAAGAATTAGAGCCAGAAGAGCGGGAGTTAATTATGGCCATTGCACCACTTTTTCAACAACAAATACAAGCAGCCCAGCAACAAGCTAGAGAAGAAGGACTAGAACAGGGACTAGAAGAAGGACTAGAACGAGGACTAGAACGAGGGTTAGAACGGGGACTAGAACAAGGGCTAGAACAAGGGCTAGAACAAGGGCTAGAACGAGGCAGACAAGAACAACAGCGCTTAATCTTAGAAAACTTTCTGCGAGTTCGATTTGGAGAATTAAGTCCAAAAATGACTGCTTTTTTATCTCCAATATCCAAGTTGGCGGCGGCGGAATTTACAGTGCTGTTGCTGGCAATATCGATGTTAACAGTCGATGAAACAGGGCGAGAAGCAGCGGTTAAATTGTTAGCTGAAAGTGCGTTGCAAATACGATCGCCTGAATTGGGCGATCTTCTGCCTACAGCAGTTACTAATTTATTGGCATTGCCTGTAGCCGAATTGACATTGTTTGTAGAACAACTGCCGCAGTTATCGGCTGATGAATTGAGGGACAGGTTAGGAAAAACACCTGACTAAAACCTGCGATCGCAGCCATAAAGGGATCTCGCTCTTTATGGCATTTAAATAATTATCAAAGAAAATTCCTAGATTCTGTCGATCGCACTTAGCAATTGGACTGCGGGCCTAAAATCAAGTGCAGCAGACCGTCGATGAGTCGATCGCGCTCCATTGGGATAATATCTTGGCCGTGCATCATATGCTGCGTTAACTGAAAATATACCAGCGATCCAATAAAAATCCGCGCCGTTGCCTCCGGATCGGGCAATTTTAACTCTGGATGCGATGCCAAATATTGAGTAAGCCGATCGATACCCGGTTTAGCTAAGTTTCTCACAAAAGTCTGCGCTAGCTGGGGAAAACGCCCCGACTCCGCAATCACTAACCTCACAAAATTGAGAAATTCAGGTTCCTGCGTCACCTGCTCTAATAGAGTTGTGGCAACGAATCGCAGCGCTACGGCGGGTTCTTCATCCAGAACTGTAAAATGGACTTTTTTTTGCGCCAGCCGCTGTACCAAGGCAACGAATAATCCTTCTTTATCTGCAAAATAGCTGTAAACCGTGGCTTTGGAAACTCCCCCCGTCTTCGCTACCTTGTCCATACTTGTGCCCGCGTAGCCGTGGGCTAAAAATTCTTGCATCGCACCTTGCAGGATTTGCTCGGTTTTGTCACTTGCTGCTGCGTCTGGTTCCATAGATTTTGTCCTTGCCATATCTTGCTTCTGTAATTTTTATTTGGGCTCTTGACATTATTATACTGAACGGTTTAGTATTAAAACATATCAGAACTAAACGGTTTAGTTTTATTACTCAAAAAGAGGTATGTCATGGTACACCAACCAACAGCGGACAGCTTATCCTCCACTCCATCCCTAGTTAAACAACTCCTAGTTGTGGCAGCAGTAGCAACCCTGGCGGCAGGGGGAACCACAGGCTACACGATCTGGCGATCGCGCATACCCGATCCCAACGCAGTAGCCGCAGCAGCAGCCGTCGCAGCATCCCAATTAACCACAGTTACAGCCTTGGGGCGACTGGAACCCAGAGGAGAAGTAATTAAAGTCTCCGCCTCCGGTGCGGCGGAAGGAAACCGGATCGATCGACTCTTAGTAAAAGAGGGAGACATGGTGAAAACAGGTCAGACGATCGCAATTTTGGACAGCCGCGATCGCCTGCAAGCGGCCCTCGACCAAGCTCAAGAACAAGTGCGTGTCGCCGAGGCAAATCTAGCAAAAGTCAAAGCAGGAGCCAAAAACGGCGAAATCCAAGCCCAAAAAGCGACTATTAGCCGTTTACAAGCCGATCGCAGCAACGAAATCACAGCGCAACAGGCGATCGTTGCCCGTCTAGAAATCGATCGCAGCACCGAAATCGCAGCGCAACAAGCCACAATTGCTCGCTTGAGGGCCGAACAGCAAGGGGAAATTCAAACTCAAAAAGCCGCAATTGCCCGCCTACAAGCCGAACTCCGCAACGCCCAAAGCGAGGATCGGCGCTATTGGCAACTCTATGAACAGGGAGCAATTTCCGCCTCAACTAGCGACAGCAAAAGCCTCGCCGCCGAAACAACTCAACAGCAACTCAACGAAGGAAAGGCAAAACTGAATCAAATTCAGCAATCTCGCCAACAACAAATTAACGAAGCCCAAGCCAAATTGAATCAAATTCAGCAATCTCGCCAACAGCAAATTAACGAAGCCCAAGCCAAACTCAGCCAAATTCAGGAATCTCGACAACAGCAGATTAATGAAGCTGCGGCAAATCTCGATCGTATCGCCGAAGTGCGTCCCGTTGACATAGCAGCAGCCGCCGCCGAAGTCAGTTCCGCCGCTTCAGCCGCCAAAGGCGCCAAAGCCAATCTGGCTCTAGCTTACATTCGCTCTCCTAGAGATGCCCAAGTCCTAAAAATTCACACATATCCAGGCGAAAAAGTGGGGAATGACGGCATTGTCGAACTCGGACAAACTCGCGAAATGCTGGCTATTGCTGAAATTTATCAAAGCGATGTGGACAAAGTACGCATTGGACAATCAGCTAAAATTACTAGCGATTCTTTCAAGAGTGAATTGCAGGGAACTGTTGAACATATCGGCTTACAAGTGCAGCGCCAAAATATTATTAACACCGATCCTTCTGCGAATATTGATAGTCGAATTGTGGAAGTAAAAGTGCGCTTAGATGAAGCTTCCAGCCAGAAAGTAGCGGGATTAACCAATTTGCAAGTCAAAGTGGCGATCGGCGGGAATTAAGGATTAAGAAGTTTTTAACCACAGAGAGCGCAGAGAACGCAGAGGAAGAGAAGAGAGAGATGAATAATTTCGACTTTAATTAAAGATTAAGAACATGACTGACGAAATCCACAATCTAAAATCTAAAATCCTATGCTTGGACTAATCAAACCATTACAACAATTAAGAAACAGAACTCCTCTTGGATGGCTACAACTTAGTCACGACAAAGGGCGAATGGTAGTAGCAGTAGCGGGAATTGCCTTTGCTGACGTTTTGATGTTCATGCAGTTGGGCTTTCAAAATGCGCTTTTTAGCAGCAATACGCGCCTGCACCAAACTTTGCAAACAGACATAGTTTTGATTCACCCGCAAGCCAGAAATTTAATTAATTTGTCTTCTTTTCCCAGGCGCAGATTATATCAGGCAATGAATGTACCGGGTGTGAAATCAGCCGAGCCGCTTTACGTCAAAATTGGCAACTGGAAAAATCCCGAAACTCGTCGCGAAACGTCAATTATGGTGGTCGGTTTCAATCCCGATCGCCCTGCATTTGCGTTGCCCGAAGTCAACCAAAATTTGAACTCGATTAAATTGCCGGATACTGTGTTATTTGACCGAGCTTCTAGAGGTAATTATCAAGCAGCTATCGCACAAATCAATCAGGGAAAATCTGTTAAAACAGAGGTCGATCGGCGCACAATTAACATCAGTGGTTTATTCACAATTGGAGCATCTTTCGCCGCTGACGGTATTTTGATGACCAGCGACCAAAATTATTTGCGCCTATTTCCCAGACAAAATGCCACGAGTGTTAATGCCGGATTAATTCAACTGCAACCGGGTGCTGACCCTGTGGAAGTTCAACAAGTTTTAAAGGCATATTTGCCGTCGGATGTCAAGGTATTGACCAAACAAGAATTTATCGAGTTTGAGAGAAATTATTGGGCGAATAATACTGCGATCGGCTTCATATTTAACTTAGGCGTAGCGATGGGTTTCGTAGTAGGAGTAATTATCGTTTACCAAGTCCTATCAACCGATGTCAGCGACCACATGGCAGAATACGCTACTTTTAAAGCAATGGGCTACCGCAATATTTATTTGCTTGGCATTGTTTTTGAAGAAGCTATAATTCTTTCTGTTCTCGGTTTTTTGCCTGGGGTAGGAGTTTCGGTAGGACTCTATCATTTAACTCGCAATGCAACAAATTTACCTCTATACATGACTATAATGCGGGCAGTTACAGTATTAATTTTGAACATGGTAATGTGCAGTATTTCCGGAACTATTGCCACTCGTAAACTGCAAGCAGCCGACCCAGCCGATATTTTTTAATCTGCATTTCGTAGATAACTCGGCGGTTAAAACCGCGAGACTAAGAAATAAAAAGTAAACGGATATTTAAGCCGGATTTTGTATCATATCAAATCCTCGATTCATCCGAATTATTCATCTCTCTCTCTGTGTTCTCTGCGCCCTCTGTGGTTAAAAAAATCCGAATCTTTTAAATTATGCAATCCACTACCCTCAACCCCACAACCGACAACTTACAGATTTCTGAGCCAGTAATTTCCCTGCACAAACTCGACCACTACTTCGGTCAAGGTCAACTGCGAAAACAGGTACTTTTTGACATCAACCTAGAAATAAATGCAGGTGAAATCGTCCTGATGACCGGGCCTTCTGGTTCGGGAAAAACCACGCTTTTAACATTGATTGGCGCACTGCGTTCTGGTCAATCTGGTAGTCTCAAAATTCTCGGTCAAGAAATGTGCAAAGCGAGTGCAGACCAATTGGTAAAGGCGCGGCGCAAAATAGGCTACATTTTTCAAGCGCACAACTTGCACCGCAGTTTGACCGCACTGCAAAACGTGCAAATGGGTTTGGAAGTTCACGGCAATTTGTCGCGTTCCCAAATGCGCGATCGATCGGCAAAAATGCTAGAGTTAGTAGGACTGGAACAGCGGATTAACTATTATCCAGATGATTTGTCGGGAGGACAGAAACAAAGAGTTGCGATCGCCCGCGCTTTGGTCAGCCAACCGCAAATTGTTTTAGCTGACGAACCGACAGCCGCGCTGGACAGCAAATCCGGCCGCGAAGTTGTCAATTTGATGCAGCAACTAGCCAAAGAGCAGGGTTGTACTATTTTGTTAGTAACCCACGATAACCGAATTTTGGATATTGCCGATCGCATCGTTCACATGGAAGATGGCAAATTAGCATAATTTTTAACATACCAAAGAATAGACATCATATCATTTCCGGTTACACCGGAATGATGTTGACTGTTGACTGTTGACTGTGCACAGTGAACAGTCAACAGTCAACAGTGAACTCGAATTTACTATTCCGATGCTAACGGATTTGATATCACCCATAACTCCCCCATTTTCAATTTTGGATGTCAAAATTTAATCCAAAATTCCCAACCCCAATCTAAACTTGTCCTTGAACTGTTGACTAATTGCTAACAACCAATCCTTGCCGGTAACTACCCAATTTTTGCAGGTACATTGCTTCTAGTTTCGGCAGAGAGGATTCCACGGAACCGCCATAACGCCGAAAAGAAGGCCAGATGTAAGCGAGTTTTCTGACTGCTGACTCCAATCGACCCGCTTCTATATCTTCTAATGCACCTTTTTCTCGGATTAACTCTATAGCCATCAAATCTTGATTTTCTGGGCTGAAATCGCTGACGCTAAATTTTTTGGCAAATCTGTCCCAAGTTGTACTGAGAAACTGATATCGCCCCGCTGCGTCTGAACAGAGTTTTTTGCCATAGCGGCGGCCGCACCTCATTTCCCTGGGATGATCTTGAAAGCTGACAAATTTCGTGCCGGTGTACTGGGTGCGGTAGCCGTCGGGGCTAGCGGTTCCTTCGGCGGCGGCAATCGTGTCGAGAAAGGCTTTGACTCGACGTTCGGGCCCAATGCTATCGAGTCGGCTATCCTGTCTCGGATCTGGTGAATTCAGGGTTCCAGTTTCGGTTGTTCGATCGCGATCGATATTATTCTCTCCTTTGTCTGCTGAACCGAGGGCCGCAACTTCCGGTAGGCGTTTCGGGGCGGGCGAGCTTTCTGCCGAGACCGATTGCCCCCACAGTCTCGGCGTCATTCGACCTAAGAAAAAGCACAAACAGATTAACAAAGTCCACGAAAGTTTAAAACGGAGGTGTTTGGACACTTGCCTGCGCTGCCGCACAGGCCACCCCTGCAGAGGGAGGGCTGCGGGCAAGATTCCCGTTTGCTGGCCGAAGGCGAACAGCGATTTCAGCGCTAGCAAGGTTTGCTTGTAGAAACCGGGTGCAAGTTTGCTCACCCTCATTGCTGCGGCGAAAGTCTCGACATCTGTCAGAGTCACTTCTGCCAGCGGTTTTTCTACAAACAGCCGAAAACGGTTGGCCGCCTGCCAGCTAAAGCGCTTGCTGCGGGGGGATTTGCGCTCCACCCACAGGCGAATTAGCTCGATGTCGGAAATGGGTTGTAGATGGCTTCCCAGATGTTCTGGCGCGTACAAGAGTACCTCCTGATATCACTTCTAGTTGAAGGTTGCCAGTTAGAACGGATGAGTGAAATAGGGATCAAGGGAAACTGGGTTCAACCATATTAAGTGATACTACTAAGCGCTCACGGGGTCAAGCTCAAGGGCCGATTGTTCGAGCAGTTGAGTGTAAGTTTGAACTTGCTGCAGGGGTTGGGATTTTTTCAACTCCATTCCCACCCAAGAAGACAGCCAGTAATTTGTGTGAACTAACGGATATTGAAAGCCTGACTCTAACTGAAACTTCTGAAATTCTTGAACAAAGATTGGTAAATATCCGTAGAGTTCGTCGCGCGGAATAAATTCTTGCGGCCCTGCTACTAGCCGAATTGTCCGGCAATTGGGACTGTGCTGTACAATTCTTGCTTATTGGCGATCGGATGAGCGGGTGAACATATCAACTTGCCACCCCTGTTTAGCCAGAGCTTCCCCTACTTGACGCACGTAAACATTTTGCCCGCCCGCTTCTTCTTTGCCAATTTCCACAGCGGGATCGCCGTGTACGGAGATGAGACCGATGCGTTTTTTAGTTAATGAAATCATGATTGTTTACCAAAAATTAAAAATATTTCAGGAGAAGATTGAAAATGCAATTTTGGCTGCAGCGCCGGGACTCGAATCTTCTAGCTAATTTGTATTAAATAGAAAAGGCTGGATCTAGAAATCATCCTTCAGGGATAAGTTACAGGGAAAAATTGACAGACGACTTCCTTCTGCTGACAGAGACGTGCAGCAGCTCAAACTCTAGATAATCTAAATAGAAATGAATGAGGGTGAAGGGAATTTCCTGGATTCTGGTGGGTGTAAAAATCGCACCTGCTTTCAGCTTGGTGTTCGAGATGCGAGGTCAGTCGAAGGTATAATTTTTACTTCTCTGGATAAATAGGTAGGGATTTGGAGAAAGCAGAAGTATGTCGCCCCGAAAACAGAATGTTACAGGGTAAGAAAAAAAAAGCCAAATTATTGCATTGAAAATTTTTCTTTCTTTCCGCCTTCCGCCTTCTGCCTTTTTCCCTCTTCCTTCTGCGTTCTGCTTCTTGCTTCTTATCTCAAACTAGGGATTCTGGTTTAACCTCAAATTTCCCGTTTGTGTAATGTTAAGAGTTCTTCCGATGTTTGCGTGCAAAGGATTCATTTTCCTTTTTCGATGTTGAGGATATTGTTTCGCGAAGTTCGCATTCTGGAGCCGTATCGGTTAGCCCAAACTTGGGTAAACTCGGCACCTAAGAAGAGAATTTGAGCGGAATAATTAATCCAAAGCAGGATAATCACGAAGGAACCCGCTGCACCGTAGGTAGAGGCGATACCGCTACCTCCGAGGTAAGCTCCAATTAGGGATTTGCCGATCGTAAACAGCACTGAGGTGATGGCAGCGCCTATCCAAACATCGTTCCAGGCAAGCTCGACATCGGGCAAGAGTTTGTAAATTAAGGCAAAAAGCATCGTGACTACGCCAAAGGAGAGAGCAAAATCCACAATCTGCCAAATGCCGACTGGTAAGTGCAGCAAGTCGTTCAACCAAGAGCTGATGGCTGCTAAAACGGCGCTAATTACTAAAGATACTAGCAGTAGAAAGCCTATGCCTAAAATCATTGCAAAAGACAATACGCGGTCTTGCAGGAATCCCCAGATCCCACGTCCGGGAGGCGGTGAAACATTCCAAATAGTATTGAGGGCTTCTTTGAGATTAGTAAACACGTTGGAAGCGCCCCACAAAAGTGTAGCGATGCCGACTAAAGTAGCAATCATTCCCGACTTGGGTTCGGAGGCTTTGAGAATCAGTTCTTGGACAGTTTGGGCGCCATCTTTACCGATTAAACTTTGCAGTTGGGTGACGATTTGACCTTGGGCTGCGTCTGCACCAAAGACTAAACCCGCGATCGCAATTACGATAATTAGCAACGGGGCGAGGGAGAAGACTGTGTAATAGGCTAGGGCGGCGGCTAGGGTTGGGGCTTTATCTTTTTGCCATTGACTAAAAGTTTCTTTTAGCAGCGATATGACTGTTTTTAATTTCACGGCTTTTGGTTTCCTTATACTTAGCGTTCACCAAGGGATTATAAGCTGTTAGGGGTTTTTTAGCGTCGGCCACAAGATAGATTTATCGATTAGCAAATTCGGAAAATTACTTTTATGTCAGATTCCAACACAACTGTTAACAGCACCGATGTAAACTTGTCCAAAAAAGCAATGTCTTGGGCAAAATTGAGCGCCTTAGTAGCGGTGGTCAATTTATTGCTGGTGCTTTTCCATTTCAGTTACCTTCAGTTGCGCCCTGTTTATCAGAGCTTTTTTCCGGGTTTAGTTAAAATTTATGACCCAATTAAAGGCATTGATTCGAGTTTGCCAAATCCCGAATTTTTGAAAAGCGCTGACCAGTTTTGGCGAATTGATACGTTTTTTATCGGTTTTTTTGGGGCGGAGTTTTTGATTAAAAGTCTGTTCCATACCCGCCGCAAACCGGGGGTAACTTGGTTTGATTTTGTGCTGAGGCGCTGGTACGAGGTGTTTCTGGTGATCCCGATTTGGCAGGGGTGGCGGATTCTGCCGGTATTGGCGCGGCTGCACAAGTCGGGTTTGGTGAATCTCGATCGCGCAGTTGCTCAAGTTACCTATGAACCGGTGGCTTATTTAGCCAATACGATGTCGGAATACATGATGGTGCGATTTATCAATCAAGCTAAAAGTTCGATCGAACAGGGCGACGCGGTGCAGATGTTGCTGGCGCAGCAGCCGTACCTTCACGTCAATCAGGAAAATACGATCGAACAAATTACCAAGCGGATTTTAGATCTGACAATTTACAAAGTTTTGCCACAGGTGCAACCGGATTTGGAAGAATTGCTGCACCACAATTTGGAAACAACAATCAAACAGTCGGATTTTTATCAAATCCTGCAAAATTTCTCTCCGATTAACATTTTGCCGACGGAGATGACGGAACAGCTAGCGAATTATTTGGCTCAAACTGCTGTTGATGTGGTAGCTACTACTTATGAAGACGATAAAGGTCGAAAAATTTTAGATAATTTCAGCCAAGAATTTAATCAAAGTTTGCGGCGGGAATTGCAAGATGAGAAAACTCTAGGGGAATTGCAGTCGCTGCTGTCGGATTTGTTGGAAGAAGTGAAGTTGAATTACATTCAAGGCGGGTTGAAGTCCGATCCGGTGCAGACTTTTACGGAAATTAATTCGCTCCGGGGAGTAAGGGAGAGTTGATACAGCAATGAGTTGCGGTTTTGTGAATTGGATTCTTTTTTTTACTCACATCTTGCATCATTGTCCAGAACAGGCCGGAAAGCCTGTTCCACAATAAAATTTATCTCTTGTGGAACAGGCCGGAAAGCCTGTTCCTAAACAAGTAATTTAGAATGGTGCAATATCTCAGTTAAAACGAACCGCGAAGACGCCAAGGGCGCGAAGGAAGAGAAGAGAAAGAGTTCACAAGTTCTACGGGTAAGGTGCGCCTCGGCGCGCCTACGAATAAGGGTAGTGGGGATATCCGATAGCTGAGGCAGTCAATCAATCTGAATCGACAGCTAAAATAAACGTATTAGTCAAAAACATCTATCCTATTAGATATCTATCTTGAACAACCTTGCTTGCCTGGAAATAGAAGTCGCCCAAACACTGCTGAGATTAGCAATGTTGCTGGGATTAACACTTTTAATCGCATTTTTTGTGGCGGCAGAATTAGCATTAGTATCAGCCGATCGCCATCAAATCCGCCAACTGGCTCACTTGCGCGATCGCCCAACCGCCCAAACCGCCGAACTCGTACACCAAGCGCAGAAGAACATACCGCATTACCTGTCGGTGACTCAAACAGGCACAACGGCAGGGAGCTTGCTGTTGGGTTGGTTGGGCGAGAGTGCGACTGTACACTGGATCGAGCCGTGGATCGACAAATTGCCGATCGGTCATTTACCCGCCATGTTGAGCGCTCATTCGATCGCAGTTCCCGCAGCTTTTATCTTAGTAACTTACGTCGAGATAGTATTAGGAGAACTCATCCCCAAAGTATTAGCAACCCACGCCCCAGAACGCACCGCTTTGCTGCTGATGCCAGCCCTAGAAATCTGCTCAAAAATACTGTGGCCGCTGCTAGCAATTCTCAACGGTACTGTGTGGCTGCTGACCGGTTGGATTACCAGTAAAAAGTCGGAGCCCCTGCTGCAAACTTCCGAAGCCACTATCATTCAAAAAGATGCTCATTCAGCACTGATTTCCGGCATCTGGGAAGTAACAGCGGTTAACGAAAAACTCGGCTTAAACCTGCCCGCGAACCAAGCGTACCAAACAATCGCCGGATTCGTGATTCACACTTTGGGTAAAATGCCCACTCAGGGCGATCGATTCTTGTGGGGCGAATTAGAAATAGAAGCAGCAACTGTAGTAGAAGGCAGTTTAGAAACAGTGCTAGTGCGTCAGGTAACTCGCCCCTTATTTGAAATTCAACATCCACAACTCGTGTTAAATTGAATTACTACAAGTAGGGACAAGGATTTCTCAACTCTTTATCTTCCCTTCCATTCTCTTCCTTCGCGTACTTTGCGTCTTCGCGGTTCGTTTCAATCCTGAGATTTGAGACTAACAAATAATCCCAAACCTCAAAAACTGCACCTTTCTCACCCAACAGCCATCTTAACCCCAACAAACCGCTCGTAATCTTCCAACAACCACGAAGGCAAACAACTATTCGCATCCTGAAGTTGCAACTGCCCAGGGCGACAAAACAGCATCGCCGCCAACAAATTATTTACAGCTTTAGGCGCTCCAAACCCTTTACTCAACTCAACAACCAACGAGTTAAAAAACTCGCGATCGCTCTCATTTAATGGCTCGTTAATAAACCCGCTGCCCAGCATTGCTTTGTAACCCTTGCCAAAATCGCTCCGGTACAAAACTTCTACTTGTTCGCCGGAAACGCTCCGCCAAAAATCGGCAATTTGCTTGCGAATATCCCGCAAATCTGCTATTACCAATTCAGCCGTCGGGTCGATTTCATAAAGATTAACCGCAGCAGTTAATTGATTGAGAAACTGCGGCAGATAATCGGGTTTTGCAAGTGTTGGTTCTGTTGTCGCGAATACGCTCTCAAACACCTTTTCATAATCTTCAAGCAACCACTGTGGCAAGCGGGTGCGAGCATCGGGAACCCGCATTTTTCCCGGAACAAAATACAGCATTGCCCCCAGCAGAGCATTGATAGCTTGAGGCTGCACCAACCCTTTGCTAATTTCGGTCAATTGCTGCAAAAATTTTTGTTCTGCTTCAGTCATTGCTTCTGCTTGCAAGCCACATCCTAGTATTGCTTGATATCCCTTGCGAACTTCTCCTCGGTAAAACTTTTCTAGTTTCTCTGAAGGAACAGTCAGCCAAAAATCAGCCATTTGTTTTCTGATTTGGCGGAGTTCCAAAACTACGGATTCGTCTGACGAATCAATGCGGTAAAGATTGACGCATCCTAACAGTTGATTCGCAAATTGCGGGGATTGAATGTATTGAGCTAGCAAGTCAGAACTTGAATCCGACTTGACGGCGGCTTCAGTCTCAAAAACTTGTTCGTAATCCCCAATTAACCAGTGTGGCAAACGGTTACGAGCTTCGGGAATTCGCATGGTTTCCGGCGGGAAATACAGCATCGCCGCGAGCAAGGCGTTGACAGCTTTGGGATGCACTAATCCTTTGCTAATCTGGGTTAATTGCTGCAAAAATATTTGTTCGCTTTCGATCATCGGTTGACGTTGGAAACCGCTCTTGAGCAGGATTTGATAGCTGTTACCGGGCGCGCTTTTGTAGGCGGTTTCAAGGTTTTCTGTGGGAAGGTTCAGCCAAAAATCAGCGATTTGTTTGCGGATTTGACGCAGTTCGGATATTGCTGAGATGTTTGATGAGTTTCTTTGGTAAAGCTTGACGGCATTCGAGAGCATCTCGCCCAAATCTGCCTGTTTGGGAATGCTATCTTGTAAGCTGCGGGATGCTTCCAGGTGGCTGGTTTGCCATTTGCCAAAGAGTTGTTGGAATAATTTGCCGATCGCCCCCGAGTATGCAACACTATCAAAACAGGCGGGATTGCCCTGCATTTTTTGCTGAATTTCCTGGCGTTTTTGCTGGCGCAGTTGCGGGTTAGTGCCGAGGGTAACGGCTAGCTGAATGTAGGATGCTTCGTCATGGGCGATTAAATCGGGCATCAAGAGCGATCGTACCACAGCCGCTCCCATGCGCGATCGTAAAGTATTCCCATCCCTAACCACCGTTGGAAGTCCCACTTCTAACGGATCTACAAGGGAAGTAGTCCCCGCATAGGGATAGGAATCCAAATAAACATCCCCCAACTTCAAAACTTCTTTAACATCCGCACGGTTAGGAAAACTCTTCAACACCCGCAAACGATTACTCTCAATGCCATACTTAGCAAAAACGGCTTTCATATTATTCACAAAAGCCGCCCCTGGATAATAATTAGTCCAGCTAGGGCCAAAAGGCATTAAAAACAGCACCGAATTAGGAACAGCCGCCATAATCTTTGCCCATGTTTCCCTTAACTCCGGCACTAGCTTATACAAATTCGCACTCGAAATAAAGACAACCGATTCCTCGGAAATGCCGATACTATTTCTGGTAAAATTAATGTTAGGAGTGTAAGGTTCGAGGGTATAGCTAAAACAGCATCCAGGGCCGTCAATAGTTGCTAATTCCTCGCGATAATGCTCCTGTCCTTCAGGTGCAGGTTCCATCAACTTACCAGCAATGTAATAGTCAATGTGTCGTATTCCTGTAGTCACAGGAGAATTAAAACAAGTAGTTTGTACCCGCGCCAATCGATGCAGCGCCAGTAAACTAATCGGGTGAGTAACCGCAGTAATATTTGTAGCTATCAGCAGAATATCTAAATCATCAGCGCGGATTGTCAGAACTTGACTTGGCAAGTCATTCGACAGTTTAACCAGTCTGTCAGCGCAACTCTGACAATACTGTTCTAGTTTGTTCCCGTCGAGATTAAGAGCGTACAAAATAATTTCAAATTGCTCTCGGTTGAGATATTCAAAAGCCGGCAATGTGGCGAAAGTTTCCGTCATCGCCCCGAAATGCTTAGTCAGAACTCCGACCCGAATTTTCTGTCTGTTTGCAGACCTTGCAGGAAAAATGCAATCAATGGCAGCCCCGCGATTTTTCATCGCAAATTCAATAATATCTGCCCGCTTCGTGTAGATATCTTTGAGATTTTCACTATTGAAGTATAGAGGGATAAAGTTAGCACTTTGAGTAAAAAACCAGGCAATTTCCTGCCAAACTTGTGAATTTTGGTTTTGGAATATATTGCGGTGTACGTAACTAACCCATCCCTGCACGTAGTGGCAATAATTGTCAGCCTCTCCTAATTCTTGAAAGAGAGTCGGCGCCGCAAACATAAATTTGAGATAGTCGTTGACAAACCAATTGGGTATAGCTGCGTTTTCATACTTCAGCAACAACTGGTCAGCCCGACGGTAAAGAGCGGCTGCTAGTAAGTAGTTAACATCTTTGAGAGTTTTAATTCCCTGGGATATATGTGCTGCTAGTTGAGCTATCAAACTCTGTTCGGCATCTGTTAGTGCTTCATATTTGATAGTGCTATTGAGCAGCATTTGATGTGCCTTACCTGTATCGCCGGAGTAGGCAGTTTCTAGTTTTTCTGCGGGTAGATTCACCAAATAATCGGCAAGTTGTCGGCGGCAGTCGCGGATGTTAGCCAAAGCAACTTGATTAGTTTGGTCTTTTTGGTAATCTCCCAAGTATTGAGGAAGGGAAACTAAGAATTGTTCTGGTTTAATAACTTGAGCTAATTCATCAGCAATCAAGTTGCCGTGTTGCTGCAAAATTTGTTCTGACCAACGAACTTCTTCGGGTTTATAAAGTTGAGAGTGTAGGCGAACAATTGTAGCTCTCATCAAGTCTAATTTTGGGCGTTCTCCCGCCATTTTTTGGGTTCTGCTAGAGCCGTCGCCATGTTGCCTATAGTACAGGTAAGGCTGAGGTAATCGATCGCCTAACCAGCCTTTTTCATAGGCGGAAATCCAAAATTCCCAGTCTTCGCATCCCAGCTTCATCACTTTTTTTAAGCCGCCTACTTGCTCGTAAATTTCTTTTCTAAATAAGGAAGTAGCGGGGGCTTGATTGTCTCTCAAAAATTTATTGGGTTCAAAGTCGCCGTGGTTGACTAAATCGCAGTTTGCCCCGAAGTGCTGCACATCTGTATAGACAAAGCCCACATTCGGTTTTGCTGATAAAACTTCAACGCACTCCTCTATAAATTTGGGATGAATTTTATCATCAGCATCCAGGAATAAAATCAATTTTCCTGACGAATTCTGAACGCCAACATTCCTCGAATCTGCGGGCCCAGTGTTGGGTTTATCGATCAGGCGCAGCGCTTTTTGAGGATACAATTGAATTAAATAATTTGTGAAGTTGCTGGTATCATCGGTGCTACCGTCGTTGACAATTATGCACTCCCAGTTTTGATAGGTTTGATTGACAACGCTTTCTACAGCTTCTCTGAGTAGATTTGCGTGGTTGTAGCAGGGGATGATGATGCTGACGAGTGCTGGTTCGGATGTGCGGTAGGGCATGGCATTTAGCTGTGACGGAGAGATGGCAACGGGGACGGTAGTGGCGGGTTTGATACCTCGGCGGATGATGCCGTATTCATTCCATATCTTAAGCGTTTCTTGTTGCGATCGCCCTGAACCATATTCTAAACCTTGTTCGTTGTGGTAGTAAAGCCCGATCGCTTCCGGGATGCGGCACATATTTTCTGTTTTGCCAATCCGCAACCAAAATTCGTAATCCCCAGCCGCAGTCAATTCTGCTCGGAAATAGCCATGTTTTTCGTGCAGAGATTTTCTCCACATCGGCTGAGAACCCGTAATGCAGCGCTGTTCCAGTTCCCCATAGGAAAATTCCGGCCAATTCCACCGCGTTTTAGATTGCGTCCCCGCCCAAGTATCATTAACAACATTCGTAATTAATTGATCTCCGTAAACCAGAGCAGTTTCTGGTTGCGAGTCTAAATAATTAGCCATGATTTCCAATGCGTCGGGGCGGTGTCTGTCGTCGGCGTTCGCATTAGTAATGTATCTGCCTCGCGACATCTGGATGCCTCTATTCCAAGCCGCATAAATCGTTTCTCGCTCTGGAATCCGGCAGTAAATTATGTTAGGATATTTCCCTTGAAACTCCCGAACTACTGCTCCTTCATTCTGTTGAGAATTACTGTCTATTACAATGATTTCCAGTGCGCCTTTTTGGTACAGGGTTTGGTTTACCAGGTCTTCCAGACATCCGCGAATAAAGTTTTCTGAGTTGTAGGTAGAAACTATGGCGGATACTTTTAATGAATCTGAAACTTGAGCAGTGACATCTTTTGTTTCATATTTAATTTTTGGCGTCTGTTTGTCAATCAAGGTCATGAATTGAACTGCAACATTCGTCAGTTCGCTTTGCAAACGGCTATTGTCATTCGCCAGCAGTTGTTCAAATTGGCGCGACAAATTTAGATCGAAAAACTGCGTGAAGTGAATTCCTTTTGTTTGCCAAAAATTGTTGATGTAATTGACCTGATGTTTGATATGATAGGCAACAGGACTAGCAAGATATTTCAACTTGAGATTTTTCTGATGAGCGGTAAGCGGTATCCACAAATCCCACCAGGGAAGACCTAAACTAAATTGGGAAGTTGGAAACTGTTCTAACAGTTGTTTGTCAAAGAAGAAGAAATCAAATCCCTGAGCGTAAACTTTCCCCTCTGTGTTTTCAGATGTCTCGACATCGACTCGCGAACCGAAAACTATGGAATTTTCCGCTTCTTTGCAGATTAAGGCGAGAAAATCGTCACCAGCTTTCAGGCGGATGTCTGAGTTGACTATGCCGCAGATTTTTGTAGGGCGATCGCGCAAATATGCAAACATATCATCAAGATACACTAGCGGTCTTCCCGCTTCGACCCGTGCATCGCGGTTTACCGCATGAAAAGTAACATTTTCATAGATGGGCTGTAGTTGGCTAATTTCTTCAGGGCTATTGAGCGAAACAGGGGAAAATCCCAGACTGCGCCAGCTTTCTACAGCCGCCCGCTGATTCTCAATATTTCCCGGTGCTATGCTGGTTACGATGATGGTATTGTTTATCTCATTTACAGACAAGCCACTCGAACTCAAATTACCCCCATCTTGACTGGGAAGTGGTTGTTTGACATAAAAAGCATCTCCCCAAGATGGATGGGAAGGATTGGCCATCGCTACTCGCACAAAGCCGTATGATGAGAGAAAATCATCAATTTGGTCAATTAACGCGCACCCTTCATAAAGTTCTTCGCGATTAACTTCTGTGATAATTGCGTCTATATATTTCAAAGTCTCGACAGCGCCTTGAAAAGCCAAAAGTTCTGCCCCTTGAATATCAATATTAATGATATTAAAATCGGCTGAAGTGAAGGGGCTTTGTTCCAGAAGTGCGTCTAGAGTTTTCGAGATGACGGTAACTTGATTTACCTCTACCATGCCGGGGTAAATATCTTTATGCAGCTTCAGGGGCAGAATGCTGCTGCTCATATCGTGGGAATTCACTCGCAGATTGACTGTGCCATTTTCGTTGCTGACAGCGCAATTTGCCGCCCACACATTAGGAAGTCCAGCTATATTCTGTTTCAATCTTTCAAAGACAGAAGGATTAGCCTCTATGAACAGCACTTTTGGCACGCCCATCGCTTGATATTCCTTCATTTCTTGCCCTTCGTGGGCTCCGATGTGAATCAGACCGCGCGGGGTAATCGAGTGTTCCTGACAAAGTTTCTGTAAGTTTAGATATCCTTTTGTTGCTATCACTTCATTGCTGCTATTTTTAGCTATTCCGCTACCAGAAATATGATGTTGATTTGCCTCGAATTTAGCATAAACATCTCCCCACAGTAAGGAGTCATTGCTAGATTCTAGGTACTTGACAAGGCGTTCCTCGGAAACCCATTCAGGAAATACTAAATTAGCTTGTTCGCCATTGGCAAAATTGAAAAGCTTATATCCGAGAGTTTTCAGGTGGTTTATGCACTTTTTTGTATCGTCAATAAATTCTATGGCAAACTCAAATGATATATAAGGAATTGGTGTAGATAGTCCCTTTAATACTTGATACTCGAAGCCTTCTACATCTATTTTACAAAAATGTGGTCGTCCCCACACTTCGATCATCTCATCTAAGGTAGTAACTTCTACGCTAACAGTTTCATTCCATTGGTAGTTAGCAAAACGTCCGGTCTGCCATTTTTTAGAAAAAGTTGATATGTAATTCGCATCATTACATACTGAAAGCTCCATCGTTCCCTTTTGTTCTGCCAATCCCTTGTTAACGATGGCGATATTTTGATTGTGCTGGTATTTTTCGGTCAAGATGTTGACACAGTTTGGCTGGGGTTCAAAGCATATTACTTTCGCTCCAGCGGCAGCATAGACCTCTGTTTTTTGCCCTATATTTGCCCCGACATCAAAAACAATATCTCCAGGTTGAACAAAGTTACGAATAAAATTAATTGCCATTGATGATTTAATTTCCATTGTTTTTAAGTCCATTTTTAGTGTCTCCAGATGAAAGTCTAAATTAAGAGTTTAGCTGAATCATTATTCTGAAATTTCAACCTTTTACAAGAGATTTTATAGGACGGCGAAGGTCTGATGCTTAACTTTTTTGAGTTATTCCCTATAGGGAAACAGCCTTGAGCCTTGCCCTTGGTTCTGTCGTATCAGCTCGATCGCGCTCCTGTTACTCCAAAGCTTCTTCACAGTTATACGCCAAGTCGGCTACCAAAACAGCACAGGAGCGCGATCGCCACTTTTATAATGCACTTGACAAATATTACTTTATAGTGTATAAAAATGCACCCGTTAGTAAAGCACTCCCATCTCCTGACGAAGTGAAGGAACCTTCGGTTTCCACGACCTCACCTCAGACCGCAGAGCCCTGGCCGGGATTCCTCCCACGCAAAAACAAGTTACAATTACGTTAAGATTGATGAACATAAATAAAAAATCCCAAATCACAGGGACTAAATAATTAGGAGGATCGACCTCGGTGAATAAACGGTGGAGAAACGCTGGCCTGTACGCACTGCTGGCTATTGTAGTCATTGCCTTAGCAACGGCTTTTTTTGACAAACAGCCCCCAAGCCGCGAAGTTTGGAAGTACAGTCAATTCATTCAGGAAATCGAAGGCAAGAGAGTAGACAAAATAAATATCAGTTCCGATCGCAGCAAAGCCCTCGTAACGGCTCAAGATGGCAACAAGGTACTGGTTAACCTGCCGAACGACCCAGAACTGATCAACATCCTGACCAAAAATAAGGTAGACATTTCAGTTCTGCCCCAAAACGACGAAGGTTTCTGGGTAAAAGCCCTCAGCAGCCTGTTCTTCCCGATCCTGCTCTTGGTGGGACTGTTTTTCCTGGTGCGACGCGCCCAAAACGGGCCCGGCAACCAAGCCATGAACTTCGGCAAATCCAAAGCTAGAGTTCAAATGGAACCTCAAACTCAGGTGACATTCGGCGACGTAGCCGGCATCGAACAAGCCAAGCTAGAACTCGCCGAAGTCGTGGACTTCCTGAAAAATGCCGATCGCTTCACCGCAGTCGGAGCAAAAATCCCCAAAGGCGTACTGCTAGTGGGCCCTCCCGGAACAGGCAAAACCTTGCTCGCCAAGGCAGTGGCTGGAGAAGCAGGCGTTCCCTTCTTCTCGATTTCCGGTTCAGAATTTGTGGAAATGTTCGTAGGTGTGGGTGCTTCCCGCGTCCGCGACTTGTTTGAACAAGCTAAAACCAACGCTCCTTGCATCGTATTTATCGATGAAATTGATGCGGTAGGTCGCCAGCGGGGAGCTGGTTTGGGCGGCGGTAACGACGAACGGGAACAAACCCTGAACCAGTTGCTGACCGAAATGGACGGTTTTGAAGGCAATACAGGCATCATTTTGATTGCTGCTACGAACCGCCCCGACGTGCTGGATGCTGCGCTGCTGCGCCCGGGCCGTTTCGATCGCCAAGTTGTGGTCGATCGCCCCGACTTCTCCGGCCGCCTGGAAATTCTCAACGTTCACGCCCGCGGCAAAACTTTGTCGAAAGACGTGGACTTGGAGAAAATCGCCCGCCGGACACCCGGTTTCACAGGTGCCGATTTGGCTAACCTGCTGAATGAATCGGCAATTTTGGCCGCCCGCCGCAACTTGACCGAAGTCTCGATGGATGAAGTCAACGATGCGATCGACCGCGTGCTCGCAGGCCCAGAAAAGAAAGACCGTGTGATGAGCGAAAAGCGCAAAACCTTAGTAGCTTACCACGAAGCCGGTCACGCTTTAGTCGGTGCCCTGATGCCCGACTACGATCCCGTGCAGAAAATTAGCATTATCCCCCGCGGCCGCGCTGGCGGTTTGACATGGTTCACACCGAGCGAAGATCGGATGGATTCTGGCTTGTATTCTCGCTCTTACTTGCAAAATCAAATGGCGGTAGCTTTGGGCGGCCGCATTGCTGAAGAGATTGTCTTCGGCGAAGAAGAAGTCACGACTGGCGCTTCCAATGACTTGCAGCAAGTGGCAAGAGTAGCACGGCAAATGGTGACTCGCTTCGGAATGAGCGATCGGCTAGGCCCTGTAGCTCTCGGTCGCCAGCAAGGGAATATGTTCATGGGTCGCGATATCATGGCCGAACGCGATTTCTCTGAAGAAACCGCAGCGACGATCGATGATGAAGTGCGTTTGTTGGTAGAGCAAGCTTACCGTCGCGCTAAAGATGTACTCGTCGGCAACCGCCACGTCCTTAATGCTTTGGCAGATATGCTAGTTGAAAAAGAAACTGTCGATTCCGACGAATTGCAAAATTTGCTAGCCAACAGCGATGTGAAAATGGCGACGATCGCCTAATCAATTTTGGATTTTGGATTTTAATCTTTAGATTAAATCTAAAGTTTAAAATAGGTAATTGGGGTGGTTCTGGGATTGTCTGGAATCGCCCCGATTTTTTTGTGTCGCGGGCTGTTTTAGAGAAAATCCGCTGACATCGGAATTATACCAGAGTGCGATCGTCCCCGATCGCGAGGAGATCGCGAGTGATCTGGCGATCGCACTGTATCATTTGTATGTAACCGGACTTGAACTTCACCCTTGATAAACTTCTCGCCGGTGACGAACTTTACTGATATCGATCGTGCGGCTGTCGTCATCAATGGTGTAGATTACCCTGTAATCACCAATCCGAATTCGCCAACCATTTTTCTCCCCCTTTAACTTGAGACACCCCGGCGGGCGCGGGACACTTGCTAAAGCATTTATCTGGGGATAAATTCGGCTGCTGATTTCAACGGGCAGAGCATCCAGGTCTTTTTGAGCCGAACGTGCAGTAATGACCAAGTAATCAGACATTCAACATACCCTTTTTCTCAAGCTGCTGCTTAACTTCTTCCCAGGGAACTCTTGGTTCATCTTTTCTAGATTCAATGGTCAAAGAGTCATAAACATCCTCCCAGAGTTCGCCGTGCTTCTCGAAGTCGAGCACCACCGCAATTTTTTCGCCTTCGCCGTCAACTAAAAACTGAAAGTCTGTCGGTTCGCCGCATTCAGCCAGCACGTCAACCCAGAAATTGCTGTGTTCTTTGAGGTCAACAATTGCAGCAGTTTTGTTGCCTAGATTATCGGTTAAAAATTGAACGCCGCGCATATTGTAGTTTGGCATATATCGAAGTTTGTAATGTGTACTAAAATTATATCCTAGTTAGAATGATACTAATTTCCCCAAAAAAAGCAACTGTATGCCCATGTTCCAAACCATACCATAATAATCATTAGTAGACCTTTGGCTAAAGTCACCTCTTGAAACTATTTGCGTTGATCTGCGTGCATCTGCCTATTATCTGCGGTTGATCGGCTCTATCAAAATTTCATGCAAGAGGTCTATTGATTCTCAATCTTAAATCTAAAATTTCAAATCGCATGAATCATCAATCTTGGTTGACACAACTAAAAAAATACCGGGCGATCGCAGTCATCCGTTCCTCCGAAAAAGAACTCGCTTCACAGATGGCTTCATCGGTAGCAGCCGGAGGAATCCAGTTTATTGAAATTACTTGGAACACCCACAAAGCCGCTGAATTAATTGCCGAACTCCGCTCGGAATTCCCTACTTTTAGTATTGGCACTGGCACCTTATTAAACTTAGAACAGTTGCAACAAGCAATAGACTGCGGCGCTCAATTTCTGTTTACTCCCCACACCGATTTAACTATGATTAAAACAGCAGTTGACGCCGGAGTGCCGATCGTCCCTGGTGCTTTTTCTCCCACAGAAATTGTGACCGCGTGGCAAGCCGGCGCTACCTGCGTTAAAGTGTTTCCGATATCGGCTTTGGGAGGCGCGGCTTACCTGAAAAGCCTGCAAGGCCCTCTGGGACACATTCCTTTGATTCCCACTGGCGGGGTGACAGTGGAAAATGCGAAGGTATTTATTGACGCTGGGGCGATCGCCGTTGGTTTGGCCGGAGACTTATTTCCGAAACACTTAGTGGAAAATCGAGATTGGGAGGCGATCGTCCAAATCGCCCAAACTCTTACCCAAAAGTTAACAATTAGTTAAGCTCTCTTTCCCAATCCAACATTTCAAATCTACAATCTAAAATAGGACAAGCCAATCTAAAATCTAAAACTTGTACTGAGCGAAGCCGAAGTATCTAAAATCTAAAATAGTACGAGGTGTGAGAAATGAACAGCATTATCAACTCAATTTACTTCCGCCGCGCTGGAACTTTCTGTGCCGGCTGCGCCCTCACTTTTGCTACATTCTGCGGTGGTTCAATGACCGCATTTGCCAGCGAACAGCACAACATAATTGCCAATAAAATTATGCTGTTGCAGCAATCCAGTGAACGCTGGATTGAAATAGATTTGTCAAGACAAAGATTAATAGCTTGGGAAGGAAATCAACCTGTTTATGCGGTGATTATTTCCAGCGGCAAATTATCCACTCCCACCCGCACGGGAACCTTTGCCGTTCAAACCAAATACCGCGTTGCCAGAATGACTGGGCCGGACTACGATGTGCCCGACGTTCCCTATACAATGTATTACGACGGGGGCATGGCAATTCACGGCGCTTACTGGCACAATTTGTTTGGCAATCCCGTCTCTCACGGCTGCACAAATGTAGCTGTAAATCACGCTAAATGGCTGTTCGATTGGGCCTCGGTGGGGACACCCGTGGTGGTGCACAAATCTCAGGTTTAGGGCATTGGGAATTGGGCATCGGGCATCGGGCATAGTCGAACATTATTAGAACTGATGCACCGGTTTCTTCGATCGGAGTTCATCAGTTCTGGTTTTTTTAGCTTGCTGACTTTACTGCTGTTTTTATACTAATTCTCAAAACTCATGCCACAGTATCTGTAGGGTGCGTCGCCACCCTTAAATCTTAAAGAATATCCACAATCTTTGAGCGACGCACCTTACACGAGCGGGTGAGCGTAAAAAAACCCACACTCATCATTGTTGCAAGACTTTAGATAATTGGTATTAACAACAATCCCAATTGTATAAAACTTTACTAAAATCTAATTCTCTGAGTGCTGATTCATCAATAAAAAAGTTACCGACACCACTGTCTCCCCACATGATATCTACTGTCTCATTGGCATCGCTATCCATTTGGAATAGAAGAATGTCTAGCTTTTGTTTTTGCTCAGAGGTATTACTACATTTTCTTACGTCGTCTTGTGTAAAATAAGGATAACCACCTATTTTATGACCAAAGGAATGCGATATTTCTCGGTACTCATCCTCAATTTCAGGGTTCCTAAATAACTCATGGATTTCCGAGCCTAACAGTTCGGTAAATTTGTAGTCAATGGTACTAATCGGCGCATATTTTTTAGTAAATTGCAAGCTGCAACAGCCATTAACAGGAATAAATTCTAGTTCCGGCAAAAAATCATAATTGGTAATGATGTTTTCAACTCGGAAGTCGGGCTGAGGAAAATAGATTATTTTGAATCTGTCTTCGACTGTGGGATTATCAACATCGGCGGAATTGCCCAAATCTAAACCATATAGGTCATCGTCGGCTATATAGAACTGTAAAATCCCCCGATCGGGAAAACCATCTAAAGGCGGTACTTCAGAAAAGTTGATTTGTGCTAGCAAGAATAAATATTTACCGTCAGCAGTTTTTGGATACTCAAAGCCTTTAGGTAAATAAGGAAATCCCCCAAATTTACTCTGCCACCAATTAACGTCATCATTATTCTGGGTTTGAATTTCGATGTAAGGTTTAATGGTAGCTTCGATTCTGTCGCGATACTTTTCTAGTTCGGGAGAGAGTGGACATTCTAGTTTGTAGTTCATCTGCTTTTAACAATTTGTTTTGAACGCCATCAGTAGGGTGCGCCGAAGCGCACCTTACCTGTAAAGTCTATCCTTAACTTAACTGCACCACTGGTTTGTCCTCTAACAACGTTTCATTCGTCAGCAAATCTTCCACAGTAATCCGCAAAAATCGCTGTTCGTCAACGCGGAAGAAGATTTTGATGCGATCGCCCCCCGGATACCCCGGCGGTGTCAATTGCGCGATACTGCGAGCTCCATCTTTGTCATTTAGGGGCTGTACCGAGGTTTGGCCGGCGATTTGGCGAGTAATCAGCCGATCGCCATCAAAATATATCTCCGTCCCGCCAGTTTCCGCTCCCAATTCACCGATAATTAATTCAATACTCGGCTGATTTTCTAAAGAAGCTCCCAAGACTAATTCTACCGGTTCGCTCATCGGATAAGACTGGCCCGATTTAATTAAACTGTGCCAACTGTGGCAATTTTCGCGGCGGTTCCAGTAGCGAATTCCGTAACTGTGATAGAGAAAATCTTTGATTTCTATGCCTTGACTCAATTGTAGAGCACCTTGGGCGATCGCCTCAAAGGGTTTGTCGCACCGAATCTTTGCCGGCTCGAAATATTGCTCAACCCAACGCTTTACGGCGGGAATTTGAACAGTACCGCCAACGAGCAAAACTGCATCAATGTCGTCAATTTCTAAACCTTGGCGGCGCGCTTGCTGCAATACTTGATTCATGCACTCGTCGAGGTTGTCAAAAAACTGATGTTCGGCGAGGATAGATTCAAAGCCATCACGGTCTAATTCTAATTCGTAACTCTCAAAATTTTCATCATCAAAATAAACCTCAACCGCCTTATTTACCAAAGATAACTGAATCTTTAACCGTTCTGCCAATCTCGTTGTAATCGGAGATTTTGCCAGCCCTTTCGTTTTGAAAAAATAGTCAACCAGCCAATTATCAATATCAGAACCGCCCAAATTTTGTCCGGATTTAGCCAAAACCCTAGCAACTTTTGCCTTTTGTGCCGAAGATTCAGCTAATAACTTTTCGCCCCATTTCAGCAGAAAACCCAGGGGCTTTTTGCCAGCAGAAATATCCAGGCGCACTAAAGAAAGGTCGAGAGTTCCGCCGCCGAAATCAATGACTAAGAGAATTTCGCGATCGGCTAAACCGTAACCCAAAGCAGCCGCAGTCGGTTCGTCCAACATCCGTACCTGTTCTACTTGCAGAGATTCAGACACTTTACCCAACCAATGGCGGTAAGCTTCAAAACTATCTACGGGCACAGTAAAAATTAGAGAATCTACAGGCAAAGGTAGTTCGCGAATTGAGTTGACAATTTTACTCAAATACCACTCACCTACTCGTTCAAAATCCACAATTTGCCCGTCTAGTTCCGGCACAAAACCCTGAACTACAGTGCCAATTCCCCGCTTGAAATTGCGGAAAAACCTAGAATCTCCACTCAGATCGAGACCTCTGTCGCGGACTTGTTGACCGAGTATTACTTTACTTTGAGCAGCGTCCTCAACGTAGAGCAAACTGGGAATTAGGGGCGGGTTTTGAGCTGAGATTGCCGACAATCCCGGTAATTTCAAAGTTTCTGGCTGCTGGATGGCCTGATTCCAGCGAGCGACGACGGTGTTGCTAGTTCCAAAGTCAATGGCGATCGTCATTGGGCCAAAATACACAGCTATTAGGGATTAGATTATATTATGATATTTTGAGCCGCAAATGCAAACAGGCGATCGAATTGTTCTTACATGAACATTTTGTTGCAACTGAAAAGGCACGCCACTTTGATAAGCGGCACAAAACTCCCCTGTCTGCAGCAGCCAAGCTTTTACCTTCGATCTCAATACAATTTTTCAAATGTCGCGTGAAAAAAGCTGGATAATGGCGATCGCAAAACAGCACTATTGGCTTTAACACTGCTTGTCCCTGCTGCTAGTATTGGTGCAGTAACAGCATTGTATATTGCCGGAAGCTGGGGACAAGCCGTCTCAGCCTTGTGTCAAATTTGGTTGCTGGTTTTTCCGATCGCCGGGTCTGTTTTAGTCGATCGCGAAAAGCTCAGTTTATCCCTACCCAAGCGCCAAGAATTGCTGGCTGGATCTATTTGGGGAATATTCATGTTTGCGGTGATTGTGGGTATCTACAGCCTTTTCGGTCAGCACTGGATCGATCCTGTAGTTGCTAAAGAAAAAGCGCAGCAATTAGGTATTAGCAGCCCTAATATTTACTTGATGATTGAAGCATATTTTGTGCTAGTTAACTCGCTGATTGAAGAATTCACTTGGCGGTGGTTTGTCTGCAACAAATGCCAGATTCTGATGCCGGGAACAGGAGCAATATTTCTCAGTTCACTATTTTTCACCCTCCACCACATTTTTGTCATCGCAGCCTACAGCGACTGGCGCGGTGTGATTTTAGGCTCATTAGCTGTCTTTGCCGCCGGGATAATTTGGTCGCAGTGTTATCTAACTTACCGTTCGCTTTGGCCTAGTTATATCAGCCACGCGATCGCAGATTTAGCGCTGGCAATTATTGCTTGGCAAATCCTCTTTAATTAGCTAATTTTTTATCTATAATCGCTGGCAAGTATACAGTAAAAGTTGACACTTTCTCCAACTCGCTCTCCCGACTAATATCTCCTCCGATCATCTGACATAATTTCTTTGCGAGTAAGCAATTTCTAGTCCCAAACCCGTACCGCCCTACCGCAGAATTGTCCGCAGGAGCATCTGTGTTTTGCAGCATTTTTTGTTTTAGTGCTGTCTTCACTCGCTTGTTTCTACAACCAAGCCAGCGAGAACAGCACTACAAAAGCTTGCGCTCAGATGCTCCCTTCGTCCACTTGCGTAAAAAATTAAAATACTCTTTCAATTTGCTCTGCATTCATCCCAATTCTAGTATCGCTGACTTGGAAACTCATCCATTTTTTAGTAGCCGAAATCTCCGATTCTGCTTCCTTCTCTCTGCTTCCTCCTTCCGGCTGCGCTTCTGGATCTAAAACATCCGATGCTGCTTCCTTTTCTCCAAAAATAATAAATCTATACTGGCGAAACTCTATGTTCTGTAGCACGATTGGGAATCCTCCTTTTTCAAATATTCCCGGACGCATCAATCGGGTTTTTTCACGAAAATACGACAAGTGAGGGCGAGGTATAGCGGTTGAAAAACCTGATTTTTTCTCTGATTTTCGCGTTCAGGAGTGTCCTTGGCGCGATCGCCCCATGCCGCTATTTGAACAAACCACCATCTCTCAATCCTGACAAAATACGATATTTTTTCCTCAAAAAATACATGACAGTTACACAAAATTACAGTCGCAGTTCGGTGTTTAGAGTAAGTGGGCGCTCTGTAAATCAATATTCTCCAATTAATAATTTACCTTTTTGACGCGACAGTATAAAATTTTGCCGGGAGCGATCGTCCGTTGACTGAATATTGTTACGAATGTTACCTCTAGCTCACGCAATAAAATTTGGGTGCTTTTTGTGTCCCGTACACCCTGTCTGTAGGATAAGTAACTTCTGTTATATTAGACGATAAGAGTGGTTTGGTGGGCGTGTTTGCTGCCAAAAAAGCTGCTGTTTGATGAGGGATAGGTTTACGGATTTTTGTTACGAATGTTACCTTTAGCTAGAGCAATAAAAGTTAGATGATGTTGGGTTTCCCGTACATCCCTGTCTGTAAGATAAGTAACTTATGTTATATCGGACGGGAAGAGTTGTTTAGCTTTGTTTGCCACAAAAAAATCTGCTGTTTGATGAGGTATCTGTCTTGAGGAGGAACATTCCCATACATGAAAATTACCCCTAGAGGAACTGTTGGGCGCTCGAATCAATCGTTATTATCAGTTCAATCGATAGCAAAGTTGTGGTAGATCGATACTGGGGTGTTGCGAACAGTCACTAGGTTGGATTCTATGTACACAGCAGGAAAGCGGTAATTAATATCCACCCGCCCCTCTTTCCTATCTGACTCTAAAACTAGCGCTAGTAGCGCCGTCAAGAGTCGGAGTCTTCAGCGGGACTGAAAAATGAAAATCACCTTTGTTCTTCCTACTTTGTCTTTGACTGGTGGAATACGAGTAATATCTATTTTCGCAGAACTTTTGAGAAAGCGAGGGCACGAAGTGTTCGTCATCTCTGTACCTCACGCCCAAGCGAGTCTGCGCAAGCAAGTCAAGTCACTGCTGCGGGGACGGGGTTGGATTTCGACACCTGAAAATGAACCCTCATTTTTTGATAACTTAGGTGTAGAACACAAAATGACCGATCGCTGGCGCCCGGTAGAAGACAAAGATGTACCTGACGCTGACGTAGTAGTTGCCACCTGGTGGGAAACCGCCGAGTGGGTAGCCAAACTCTCTCCTAGCAAAGGAGCAAAAGCTTATTTTATCCAGCACCACGAAATTTTTGACTATCTACCTCAAGGAAGAGTAGAAGCAACTTGGATGCTGCCCATGCACAAAATTACGATTTCTGAGTGGTTAGTTGAGCTAGCTAGGACGAAATATGGCGATCGCCAAGTTTCCTTAGCTCCTCCTACCGTGGACACCAAGCAATTTTACGCCTGTCCTCGCAACAAACAATCGGTTCCTACAGTTGGTCTAATGTACTCTACGATCTACTGGAAAGGAACTGACATCGCCCTCAAAGCTTTTTCCCTAGCGGCAGAAAATATCCCCAACCTGCGTCTGGTTGCCTTCGGTACAGGGGCCCCATCCTCGGAATTGCCCCTACCGGCCAATGCCGAGTATGTAATTCAACCCGACCAAGACAAAATCAAAGACTATTACAGCAAATGCGATGCCTGGTTGCTGGCGAGCCGCTCAGAAGGCTTCGGCTTGCCTATTATCGAAGCGATGGCGTGCCGCACTCCCGTCATCAGTACCCCAGCAGGCGCTGCTCCTGAAATTTTGAGCGGGGGTACAGGCATACTTGTAAGACCTGAAGATCCCGAAGAAATGGCAAAAGCCATAGAGTCTATCTGTCAGTTGCGAAATTCCAAGTGGCAAGCCATGTCTGAAGCCGCCTATGCCAAGGTGAACAATTATACGTGGGAAGATGCCACGGATCATTTTGAAGCGGCATTGAAAGTTGCTGTAGACAAATCTAAAGACCGCGACGTTCACATAGACCGCTTATCTCCCTACAAAGACCGCGACGTTCACATAGATTGCTTATCTCACTACTATGAGGACGAAAAAATTCCGGTTGAATGCTAAGTGCAGCGCCGCCATTTGAAATTCGGCGCTACGGGGATTTTCGGCGCCGGATTTCTGGGCAGAAACTCAATATCGTTTGGTGGGGTGTTTCTGCCACAAGTAAAATCGCCCGTTTCCTGTTTTCTACGTGGCAGTCTCGACACGAATTCTGACCGCAGCGACAAGGGAATAATGGTTATAAATTGATCTGCCAAAATCTGAATTAGAGTGCAACGGAGGTTTTAAGGCTGGCTCCGTTACCGGAAAACGAGAGGAAAGCCCCTGGCTTGCATCACAGGTTAAACTTGTCTAGTCGTCAAACATCTGCCGATTTATAATTGGGAAAAGTCCCTGACGACAAAGTAAGATCGGCTCGACTATCGAGTTACGATCGCTTCCAGCAGAGAACCCCACCCCGCAGAAAAGCCAAACAGAGGCTGGTAAGTGCCAAATTGCTTTAAGGAGGAGTTTTAACCAGTATCAATCTTCAGTATCTATTCATGAAAATTACTTTTGTCCTGCCTACCCTTAGTCTTACACGTAGCATGAGGGTTTTATGTATCTACACAGAACTGCTGCAAAAGAGGACACAAAATATTTATTGTCTCTATGCCCCTGCCGCAACCGACTTTAATCCAACAATTGCGATGGCTGCTGAGGGGTAGGGGTTGGCAGTCCGCTCCCAAGACACAAAAGTCTCACTTTGACAAGGTAGATGTCGAAAGTCGAGTTATCGAAACCAACCGTCCAATTACTGACCTTGACGTACCTGATGCCGATATTGTCATGGCTACTTGGTGGGAAACTGCCGAGTGGGTGGCCAAACTCTCTCCGAGGAAAGGAACGAAAGTATATTTTTTCCCACATTATGAGGCTTTTGACAACGTACCACAAGGTCGAGTAGAGGCAACTTGGCGGCTGCCGATGCACAAAATCGCTGTGGCCCAGTGGCTGGCCGACATAGCTCGGAATGAATACGGCGATTTGTCTGTATATCTTGTCCCTCCCACCGTGGACACCAAACAATTTTACGACCCCCAGTCGCGCCTGGGGCAGCCGCGAGGCAAGCAGTCAGTTCCCACAGTCGGGATGTACTATACTAGAACTCCTTGGAAAGGCTGCGATATTGCCCTGAAAGCTTTCTCTCTAGCTGCCCAAAAAATTCCCAACCTTCGTTTAGTTGCCTTTGGTTCCGGCGATAGTCCTCCTTCCTATTTGCCGCTGCCTCCGGGTACTGAGTATAATCAGGAACCTACTCAAGAGCAACTCAGAGAGTTTTAAAGCAAATGCGATGCTTGACTGTTTTCCAGCAGATCCGAAGGCTTCGGCTTGCCAATTTTAGAAGCGATGGCTTGTGGCACTCCATTCATCGGCACTCCAGCAGGCGCAGCTCCGGAACTACAAGCTTGCGGGGGTGGCATACTTGTCAAGCCAGAAGACCCAGAGGATATGGCAAAAGCGATCGAGCAGATTTGTCAGTTGTCTGATGCCGAATGGCGCGCCATGTCCGAGACTGCTTTGGAAACGGTAATAAATTATACTGGGGAGGATGCAACTAATCTCTTCGAGGCGGCACTGTACACTGCTTTGGAACGTCAGGCACAATTAACGAACCAGACGTAAAATTGAGGTTGATTTAAAAGATTGGGGTTGGGCAATCGTTTAAGCGAGAATTTTTATCGGGCAATTTGAGTTGTCTTTCTACAATTTTACTGCCAAAAAAAAACCTATGGTTGCATTAATCCCATTTGCTATGTTCGGCTTTATTCCAGTCGTTTTTTACCTGTTTGTGAGGTTTCCGGCTCAGCGGGCAGTAATTATAAGTTTTGTGGCAGCTTGGCTTTTTTTACCGCAAGCTTCTTATCCCATCCCCTCATTGCCACCGTATACCAAAATCTCCGCAGCTTGCTACGGCATTTTGCTGGGGACTCTTATCTACGATACGGTGCGCCTCACATCTTTTAAGCCCGGTTGGCTGGACGTGCCAATGGTAATTTACTGTTTGTGTCCAATTTTTTCACAAGTTAGTAATGGCGGCAGCCCGATTTCTCCGACTATCAACCAAATCGTTACTTGGGGTCTGCCTTATTTTTTAGGACGCTTGTATGTGGGTAGTTTAGACGGGCTGCGACAATTGGCGATCGGGATTTTTGCAGGTGGGTTAGCCTACATTCCTTTTACTTTAGTTGAAGGGATTAGGGGCCCAATTCTGCACCAAATGATTTACGGCGTCAATGCCTTTGACGACTGGGGTCAAGCAAGGCGTATGGGGGGGTGGAGACCGGTAGTATTTATGCAGCACGGTTTGATGGTGGGCCTATGGATGATGACAGCCGCCTTAATTGCTGTTTGGCTGTGGCAAACTGGGACGCTTAAAAAGTTTATGGGCCGTAACATCAAGACTTTAGCAATTATATTAACTATCGCTTTTTTCCTGTGCCGTTCTACGGGCGCCTACAGTTTATTTGTATTCGCGTTGATCGTATTATTCTCTGCCAAGTGGTTTCGCACCTCTTTGCCCCTGCTATTCATAATTGGATATATAGTGTTTTATCTGTACATAGCTGCATCCGGCCAATTTTCGAGCAAAGACGTGATTGAGTTCATCAACCAAGTATTTGGCGAAGAACGAGCCGGCTCTTTGAAGTTTAGATTTGATAATGAAGAGATATTGGGGGAAAAGGCGCGGCAAAGATTTATGTTTGGCTGGGGAGATTCGGGCGGAAACCGCGTGTATAACGAATACGGTGATGATATCTCGGTCACCGACAGCTTATGGATTATTGCATTTGGCATCAACGGTGCAGTGGGTTTAGTTAGTTTATTTTCTTCCTTGTTACTTCCTGTTATCGTCTTTTCCGTGTTCAAATATCCCGCCAGAACCTGGACTAATCCCAAAGTAGCACCCGCGGCCGTCCTGGGAATAGCCTTAACTATGTACGTGTTTGACTGTGTTTTGAATGCTATGACTAACCCGATTTTTGCCCTGATTGCTGGAGGAATATCGGGTCTCGTCTTAAAAGCTCCAGAAAGTCTTAAGGCCAAGAAAACCACTTCGCCACCAAGAAGACAGTCCCTGGTTCACCAAAAATCAGGATGATTTTCAGGAATGCGATCGCTGCTTCACTTCAAGCTTGACACTATCTTGCCTTCCCTGGAGACAACAACTAAAAAATCTACCACTTTTGGATGAAATCCAGTTCGGAAGTTGCGAGATATTTCTCACTAGGTTAAAATTTTAATCTCATAAACTGTTTTTTACATTCATTGGCAATGCTTCAACAAGTATTAGCACGGGATGGATTTTTTCTTGAAACTGTGTTGCGAGTTATAAACTTAAAAATGGGCTTTATACACTTTTTCTAAAACGAGCTGATTCTTTACATAATCTTTAAAAATCCTCACTAGACAGGGAGGGTGTAGGAGGATATACTGAGAAAAGTATGTTCACTGAAGCACCCAGGTAGTTAAAACACGAAACTGTATTGTGGGTTATAATAGTTTGAGTTGTAGTTTAATATAAAGACTGGAAGGGAATAACAAATGAAAACAGTTAATTTATTGAATGTCTCGATAGATAACTTCTCCATAACCGAGTTGTTTGAAAAACTAGATTCCGAAGGCGGTGTCGTATTTACGCCAAATGTAGACCACTTGATTAAGTTGCAGTATGACCGCGACTTCTATGAAGCTTATAATAAATCTAGTTATAGAGTCTGCGACAGTCAAATATTGATGTATGCCTCCAAGTTTTTGGGGACTCCTATCAAAGAAAAAATTTCCGGTTCTGACTTGTTTCCTGCATTTTATATGTATCACAAAGATAACGAGAAGATTAAAATATTTTTGCTAGGAGCTGCTGAAGGTATTGCTAGGAAAGCCCAGGAAAAAATTAACCAAAAAATTGGTAGAGAAATAGTGGTTGAAGCACTTTCTCCTTCTTTTGGCTTTGAAAAAAATGAGGAAGAATGTGAAACAATAATTGACGCGATCAATAAATCAGGGGCGACAGTTCTGGCCATAGGGGTGGGAGCGCCCAAGCAAGAGAAGTGGCTAGTTAAATACAAGAGCAAATTAACACACGTCAAAATTTTCTTAGCAGTAGGTGCAACCATTGATTTTGAAGCTGGTTGCAAAGCCAGATCTCCCAAATGGATGAGCGAAGTCGGCATAGAATGGGCGTACCGACTGTTAAGCGAACCGAGAAGGTTGTGGAAAAGATATTTGATTGAAGGTCTGCCGTTTTTCCGATTAATCTTAGAACAAAAATTAGGGTTTTATAAAATGCCTTTCGTTGACAGCAAAACTACGAAGCTAGAATGGGAAGGTGGTTCCTAAAAACTGCAGCGACCAATCTCTAACGTCAATTAAGCTGAGTATGAGAGAAAGTGCGTTTGACTTCAAGTCAAGGTAAGACGGATGCAAGCTGTGGATAGCCCGATCGCACTTTCTGCCAAAAATATTCATTTTTGCTTTCAATTCCCGGTAAAATCGGAAAGAAACCTTTTTTGGAAATCCCTAACTAGGGATGCAACCGATGAATCTACCTTCTTTCTTGTGGTTGTGGAAAATAGCGGCTTGGTCAATGGGTGTTTCCCTGTTAGCTTACCTGTTGCTGGCGGTTAGTGGAACGTGGATGTTTGCCGCTCGCAGTACCAAACAACCGCGCCCAAAATGGCTGCGTCCCTTTCATTTAGCCACTGGTGCGGGGATGGCAACTTTGGTAATTTTACTGCTGGGAATTGGTGTAGTCGGTACGCTGGGATACTATGGCAATTTGGGTCACTCGGCTCATTTACCGGCGGGGTTAGCAGTTGTAGCTTTGGTGTTGGTTTCTGTTGGAAGCGGGCTGCAAATTGGTCCTAAACATCCTTGGGCGCGTCCCCTCCACATCGGCACTAATTTGGCTTTGTTTGGGGGATTTGTGACTGTGTTGCTCACAGGATGGACGATCGTACAAAAGTATTTGCCGAAAGTTTGAAACCTGTCTATTTGACCTCAAACTATACCAAATGTGCAAGGAAAAACATATATGTAAGGTGCGCCACAGCGCACCCTAGGTTTAATTTTTTTGCGTGAGTCCGCTTTTTGTGATGAATTCTAAAATATGCTGCGCGGTAGTCTGTGGCTTTTCTAAGTGGGGAACGTGCCCGCAGTCGGGTATCCAAATTAGTTGAGAATTTGCGATCGCCCTTGCAAACTTTTCCGCATCCGCCGTCCCCAAAATCCGGTCTTGTTTTCCCCACAAAATCAGCGTCTGCTGCTGAATTTGCGATAATTTTTCCCCAAAACCTCCGTAACCGCCGCTTTTTGTAAACGCAATTAAAGCTTGATTCCAGTTGGGCATTTCCAAGTGCAAAGCAGCACAAGTTTGAGCATCTTGAGAAGCCAAATTTTTATCAAAATAAGCATTGACGCTAATTCGCTGGCGAATTTTGGGATTGCGTAAAAATGAAGTTGCCAGATACCCTAAAGGAGGAATTAAAAACTTTCCCTTATTAGAACTGATGGCAAAACCTGCGCTATCTATTAAAACTAATTGTTTGACAGCTTCGGGATAATTGAGAGTGAAATCAATTGCTGCTGCACCTCCCATTGAAGCACCGACTAAGATTACAGGCTGAGAAATTAGCGTTTTCCAAAAATAGTAAAGATGACTTTCAATTGCCCTCGCGCTGAATGCAAAACCAGCCGATCTTTCTGTAAAGCCAAAACCCAACAAATCAACCGCCCAAGTTTCATTTTCGGCAGCTAGCAGCGGCAACAGGCGGCGAAATTCAAACAAGGAACTGTCGAAGCCGTGAATTAGCAAAATCGGTGTGTTTCCGCTGCCTTGGCGCACGTAGGTTGTGGCAATTGGCCCACAAGATAGGGGAGTTGTAATTGCCTCGCGTTGAATGCTTTGGGCTAAGGCAATTGAGGTAGATTCTGTGAGTTGTGCGATCGATTTTGGGAGAAAACTTGCTGGCATAATTTTTGATAAATTGTGAATTCGTAGCGGCGGTGCTCCCGCGATCGCCCTAAGACTTAAGTATATATGCTCGATCGCCCCGTATTTGAGCATCGCTACTTAGTCTCGCTCAGCCCAGGCTAAGACTGAGTTTGTTAATTTAATGCTAAAATATTTGAGAATTCTTGCCAATAATTTCTTTTTAGTTTACTATGCTTAAGGGCAGTAAGTATTGCTTGATTGGGGTTGAAGCGCAAATCAGCATCTAGCGCAAGAGAGATTAAAACTAGGAACTCGCCAAAAACTCGTCTAATATCTGGGCGTGGAGAATACTTTCCTCCGAAATATTAAAGGGGAAAGAGTTCGCTAGAACGGGAAATTCAGCCCTATCTGCGATTGCACATCGATCGTATTGAGAATAAATCTCAAGTCGATCGTACCAGCAAGCCAAATAACTTGTTATTAAAGTCGATCGACTTCCAAAACAGATGAAACAACAATACAGCCAACAGAACAAAGACTCAAACCCCGGACAGTTCGAGGGTTTTACCTTTTACGGTGAGACACCAGAAGTCTCGAAAACCGAAGACAGCAGCACAGAAGCTCAACCAGACTCAGCTAAGAGTAAATCATTCCCGCTAGCAATGGCAATCATCGGCGACAAGCTGCGGATAGTTAAACTCAAGGGCTCAGAAGGCACAGTGCGCCGCCTCATCGGCATGGGATTCGTCTCCGGCATCGAAGTTCAAATCATCAGCAATTCTGGCGGTTCCGTCATTGTAGCAATTGGCGACAACCGCATCGGTTTGGGGGCCGGTATGGCACAGAAAATTATGTGTACGAATTAGGGGAATTGGGAGAGCGGAGACATTGGGCATCTTGCCCGCTCGCGAAGTCGAAGGGTGGGCATTGGACGTGAAAAAGAAGTTATTAAGCTGTTGTGCATTTAATATATTGAATGTTTAGGGCGGGCTAGAAGCCCACCCCACAAGAGTTTGATTATTTCTTGACAATCAATTCAAATGCTGATTAGCTTACCAACTACCAATAACCGATTACCAATTACCAATTACCAATAAAAAAATGAACGAGAAGAAACAACTGGGAGATTTAGCTGTTGGCAGCACCGGGAAAGTGATTTGCTATGAGAAAACAGCCCGTGGCTATAAAGGCAAATTGTTAGCAATGGGATTGACACCGGGAACCGAATTCACTGTCACTCGCCACGCACCTCTGGGAGATCCCGTAGAAATCCTAGTCCGGGGTTTTAAACTCAGTTTACGCAAAGATGAAGCAAAAACCCTATTTGTAGAGGAAGTGAAATAATGGCTAAGCAAATTATTGGATTGGTGGGTAATCCCAACTGCGGCAAAACTACTTTATTTAATGCTTTGACAGGTGCTAACCAGCGAGTGGGAAACTGGCCGGGTGTAACCGTCGAACGGAAAGAGGGAAAATATACTCACGATGGTTTACCAATTACTATCGTTGACTTGCCAGGAGTTTATTCTCTTGATGTTGAAGACGGAGATACTAGCCTTGACGAATTGGTAGCGCGAGATTATTTGCTATCTGGCGAAGCTGATATCATTATTAATATTGTTGATGCTTCCAATATAGAGCGAAATTTGTATCTTAGCACCCAAATCTTAGAGATGCGTGTGCCGATTATAGTAGCGCTAAATATGATGGATGTTGCTAAAGACAGGGACATCAAAATTGAGGTTAGCAAACTCGCAGAACGCCTCGGCTGTATCGTAGTGCCGATGAGTGCTGCGTCAAATGACGGATTGCCACTGCTGCGGGATGCTGTGAATAAGGCGCTACAAAAGCCGATCGTACCATCTGCATACGTCGCTTATCCGGCTGCGATCGAAGATGCGATCGCCCAACTCATCCCGCACATCGAAAAACACAGCCCAAATCGCAACGTCGATGCCCGCTGGACAGCCCTGAAGCTGTTAGAATATCAGGATGAAGTCGCCCCCGAACTCGCCAGTACAGAACTCGAAAAAATCGTCGTTCCGCACCGCCGCCGAGTCCATGAAACCCTCGATGACGACCTCGATATTATCATCGCCGACAGCCGTTACACCTTCATCCGCAACCTAACCCAAGGCGTCGCCGAATGTTCTAGGGAAATCAAAACCAACGTTTCCGACAAAATTGACCAAATTGTTCTCAACCGTTTCTTAGGCATTCCCGTATTCTTAGCGGTAATGTACCTAATGTTCACCATTTCGATTAACGTTGGTGCAGTGTTTATCGACTTTTTTGACATCGCCTTGGGGACAATTTTTGTAGATGGTTTCGCTAAACTTTTAGAAAGTATCAGCGCACCAGGATGGTTGATTGGACTTCTGGCAAAAGGTGCTGGTGGTGGCATTCAAACCACAGCTACATTTATCCCCCAAATTGGGATGATGTTTTTGTGTTTGTCAGTTTTAGAAGACTCCGGCTACATGGCACGGGCTGCCTTTGTTATGGACAGATGTAAGGATTCAGGTCAAAAAAAACTTAAGTGACGGCATCTGGTAAAATAAACGAATGAAAAAGCCCGCAGCCACCAG